>NZ_JASJFF010000712.1:0-1558 GCF_030065435.1 Microcystis sp. M53603_WE2 | reverse complement strand
TAGATGTCACCGTGATCGGCAACCAAAGATCCCCAAAAGAAGAATCTCCCTGACTGGTTTTATAGTGCAGGGTATGGGCAACCCAAGCGCGTCTTTCTTCGATATCCCGACAAGCTTGATAAACTTTTTTACCAGGAAAATTCACCCAATTGGGTAATTGAATTGTTAAGGGACACCAGATTAAATTATTCTGGCTGGTTTTACCCGACTCCATTTTTGACCACAAGGAAGCCGTCCCCGTCACCTCCACCGCCAAGGATTTAGGAACCGCATTTTTTAAGGCAATCACCATTTTTTCGGTAACGGGCGATAGGCGAGACATCTGACCACTGGCCTGAGCTTCGGCATTAACGAGAATGATAACTTTGTCCATTTCTTCTTGTGGGTTGGGTGAACTTGAACGATCAGCGGTGAGGTTGGTTAAGAATGCGAACTGACTGGGGTTCAATGCTTCTGTAGTCGCCATGGCAAAAGCTATTTCTCTGGATTTTAGCGAATTATACAAGAGCGCAACTGGTTTTTACGGATTTTTTCCACAACAACCAGATTCAAGGCGGGATTTTGCTGCTCCCCCTCATAGAATACCTTAAGTAATCAGTGATCACTGATCACTGATTACTGATTACTCAACTCTGAATAACTGGTAACTGATCACTGAAATTACTCGTCTTCGGCGAAAATAAAGCGAGTTAGTTCACTAGGATCGGGTTCGGGGCTAGATTCGGCAAATTTAACCGCTGCCTCGATTTCAGCTTGAATTTTCTCCTCGATTTCTTTTAATTCCTCTCTCGTGGCCAGATCTCGTTCGTAGAGGTAGGCGGCAAAGCGAGTGATCGGATCTCTTTCGCCCCAGAATTGTTTCTCGTCAGCACTGCGTAACTCGTCGGGATCTGCCAGAGAGTGACCCCGGAAACGATAGGTTAAGGCCTCAATCAAAGTCGGCCCCTCACCGGCGCGGGCGCGGGCTACAGCTTCTCTGGCGGCGGCATGAACGGCGACCACATCCATACCGTCCACTTCCACACCGACCATACTAAAAACACTGGCTTTTTTATAGATTTCCGGTTGAGAAGTGGCTCGATCGTGGGCCATACCGATCGCCCACTTATTATTTTCCACCACATAGATAATCGGCAACTTCCAGAGGGCGGCCATATTCAGACACTCAAAAAACTGGCCATTATTACTCGCCCCATCCCCAAAGAAACAGACCGTTACCTGATCGGCACTGGCATCAGCCATGGCTTCCCGACGGTATTTACTTTGAAAAGCCGCCCCGGTTGCGACGGGAATCCCCTCGGCCACAAAAGCGTAACCCCCTAAAAGCTTATGTTCGGCGGAGAACATATGCATGGAGCCGCCCCGTCCTTTACTACAGCCCGTAGCTTTGCCGAATAACTCCGCCATTACCTCTTGAGCGGGAACTCCGGCACTGAGGGCGTGGACGTGATCGCGATAGGTGCTAGAAACGTAATCTTCTCCCTGACGCAAGGCTTTAATAATACCGCTAGATATCGCTTCTTGACCGTTGTAGAGGTGGACAAAACCGAACATTTTG
>NZ_JASJFF010001362.1:0-1017 GCF_030065435.1 Microcystis sp. M53603_WE2 | reverse complement strand
GGGCCGAAACGACCTAAACTGGCTTTGATTTTGCCTCCGGTGAGGGGATGGGTTCCCAGCAGTCGCGGCAGTGCCAATAAACCCACTGCTTGTGGGAGGGTGATGTCCTCTGGTTTGACTCCTTTGGGTAAGGAGGCGCGTTTCGGTTTGGGATTGTCATCGCTGACATCTCCTAACTGGACGTAGGGGCCGTAACTACCCACGAGCAGATAAATCGGCTCTCCGGTGTCGGGATGAAGACCTATTTTATCGGGACCTTCGGTTTTCTGTCGCAGCAGGGTTTCTACCTGTTCGGGGTTGAGGTCGGCGGGGGTTAAATCGGCGGGGATGGAGGCGGTGAGGATTTCATCCCCCCGGGGGACTTCCAAATAGGGACCGTATTTGCCGATCTTGATAGTTGCCTGTAAATCCTCTAAAATCACCGATTTGGCGGTGCTAGAGTTAATTTGACTCTCGCGCTCTTTTACTTGGCTTTCTAGCCCCTTTTCGCCGCGATAGAAGCGATCGAGATAGGGCAACCATTGGGCGGAACCGGTGGCGATATCGTCGAGGGTTTCCTCCATTTTCGAGGTAAATTTGGGATCTACCAGGTCGGGGAAATGATTTTCTAACAAACTAACCACGGCAAAAGCGGTGAAGGTGGGAATCAAGGTTTTATTCCGCATTTGGGCATAACCGCGATCGATAATTGTGCCGAGAATGGTGGCGTAGGTGCTGGGTCGCCCGATTCCTTCACTTTCGAGGGTTTTTACCAGGGAGGCTTCGCTATAACGGGCGGGGGGTTGGGTATCGTGGCTAATGGCTTCTAGTTGGCGACAATTGGGGGTGTCACCGACGTTGAGGGCGGGTAAGATTATTTCTTGGTCGTCGATGGCGGCTTCGGGATCGTCGGAACCTTCCACATAGGCGCGGAAAAAGCCGGGGAAGTCGATTCTTTTGCCAGAGGAGCGAAATCCGGCATTTTCTACCTGAATATTGACGGCGATCTGGGTAATGCGGGCATCGGCCATCTGTGAG
>NZ_JASJFF010000411.1:0-6566 GCF_030065435.1 Microcystis sp. M53603_WE2 | reverse complement strand
TGGTTCTTCGTTACTTGGTATGGTTCGATAGGGGGTCATAAATCGACTAAATCCTTATCTGGTAAGAGACTTAATTGATTAGTTCGCTCTAGATCAAAAACAATCGACAAAAATCGCTAAATGCCTTTCTATATAAGGGTTACATCCAATATAACCCCCGTCCATTGCATAACACAAACCGAAGAGCCAAAAATGGGGCGAATCAGAAACAGAAGAATACAATTTCAAACTTTGGGTTAACATGAAAGGCGGCGAATATTTCTTTGCCCCTAGCCTGAGTTTTTTGAAAGAATTACAGCCTTTGCCCGAAGGGTGAAGCCACGAGTAATCATTGCTAATCAAGTATTGCGGATGCGAGAGCAAACCTCATCTATCGGAGCAACGTTGTAGATCCGAAACTTCCACCCTTGAACCGCAAAAATACCTTGAACATTACCCAGTCAATTTGATTTAACCCCATCTACGATTACTCCCATGAACCTGAAACGTTGTTTATTAGTTAGCTTAATTGCCCTTTGCTCTGTTCTCTTCTTAGGAACAAACCTTGCTTGGGCAGTTGGCGGAGGGATAGCCCCCGGCGCCCCCGGTGTTCCCTCCCTTTGGTCCTATGCCGGAAAGCAAGGCATTGGCACTTCCTATGAGCAGTATGTAAACAGCAGCTATGAAGATGATGGACCGACGAATGCCATCTCCAAGGTTTGGTTTTCCATCGCTCAAGGCATTGTCACGGAAACTGCCTATGGAGAAATTGATCGCGCTCAGATCAACGACTTACAATTCTTGGTGACGGGCAACGGTTTTTTCAATCAAGAAAAAACTGATACTAACAGCAAGGTTGACTATCTCGATAAGGATAGCAGCGGTCGGCCTCTTTCTCCCGCCTATCGTGTCGTCAATACTGCTAAAAATGGCAAATACACCATTGAAAAGCACATCTTTACCGACCCCGATCGCCAAACTTTGTTTACAAAAGTGATCTTGACCGCCAATGAGGATAATATTACTCCCTATATTCTCATTAATCCCCACCTGAATAATACCGGGAGTCAAGATGTGGCTTTTGTCAGAAGCGATAGCCTCAATGCTCGCGAAGGTGAGACTGTTTACCTGAGTTTAAAAAGTTCATCTCCTTTTGTTAAAACCTCAGCCGGATATGTTGGTAACAGTGATGGCTATCAAGATTTAATGAAAGATGGAGTCATGGACTGGACCTATGATTATACCAATCAGAATCAGCCAGGCAATGTGGCGATGATGGCCCAATTGCCCACCCTCAATCAAGGTCAAACCTCCACTTTTAATCTTGTCGTCGGCTTTGGCAGCAGTTACGCTCAAGCAACAGCACAAGCAGACGCTTCTTTAAGTGAGGGTTACGATAGCCTGTTGGCGAAATACAACGGCAAAGGCAATGCCGTAGGATGGGAAGACTATCTAGCCAGCCTTAGCAATATGCCCGCTATGATTGCCAACACCGGTGACAAAGGTAAACAGCTTTATGCTAGTGCTTTTACCCTGAAAAGCATGGAAGATAAGGAAAATGCCGGGGCTTTAATTGCTTCTTTATCTGTTCCCTGGGGAGATACCGTTAATGCTGATGGCTTTGCCACCGGCTATCGGGCAGTTTGGCCGAGAGACTTTTATCAGGCGGCTATGGCTTTGTTAGCTTTAGGAGATCGAGAAACCCCCTTAGCGGCTTTTAAATATCTGCCAAAAGTCCAAGTAAAATCAGACACTCCGGGTAACTCCGGCGCTACCGGTTGGTTTTTACAAAAAACCCACGTTGATGGCGAATTAGAGTGGGTAGGAGTCCAGATGGATCAAACGGCGATGCCCATTATGTTAGGTTGGAAATTATGGAAAGCCGGAATTCTCTCGGATAGTCAAATCAGTAACTGGTATCCCACGATGTTGAAACCCGCCGCCGAATTTCTCGCTAATGGCGGCCAGGTAAATATTAGTATCAATACCAGCAGTGGTTATCAATCAAATCAGCGCCAGATTAATCCACCCCAAACCCATCAAGAACGCTGGGAAGAACAATCGGGCTATTCCCCTTCCACTATAGCCGCAGAGATTACTGGGTTAGTGGCAGCGGCTGATATTGCTCAAAATGCAGCTAATGATCCCGGTGCGGCCGCATTCTATTTGAAACAAGCAGATGAATATCAAAAGAATGTGGATAACTTTATGTTTACCACCACTGGACGGGCTACCCCCTGTCAAGAATCTGGTCAATATCTGCTCAGAGTTAGCCCTGACGCCAATCCTAACAATGGCAGTGTCATCCACGACAATAATAGTCTTCTTAAAGCTGATGAACGCCAAATCTTAGATGGCGGTTTCTTGGAACTGGTGCGTTATGGTGTCCGAAAAGGAGATGATCTGCACATTGCTGAAACTGTTTGTGCCTTCGATAATGCTAATCTCGAAGAGAGTTTAAAGGTTAAGTACAACTTCACTTTTGATGGTAAGGAGTATCCAGGATTCCGACGCTATGGCAATGACGGCTATGGCGAACAAACCAATGATGGTAGCAATTTTCGTGATGTTAACGATGGTCTAAAAAATCTTCGCCGCGGACGGGTTTGGCCTTTCTTTACCGGCGAACGAGGACATTATGAACTTGAGTTAGCCAAAGCCCAAAATGGAGGCAACCTTAGCGATCAAGATGTTGCCAAAATTCGTGATACTTATGTTCGAGCTATGGAATATTTTGCCAACGAAAGCTTCATGCTTCCCGAACAAGTTTGGGATGGTGTCGGTGATAATAGCACCCATAATTACGTCACGGGAGAAGGGACTAATAGTGCAACGCCTTTAGCTTGGACTCATGCTGAATATATCAAGTTAGTCAAGTCACTGACCGACAAGAATATTTGGGATTCTTACTCGATCGTCAAGGCGAGATATCAATAGATTTGTTGCCCATGAGCTAACCAAAAGTATAGTCATTTCAGATAAGTCTGATACATTCTAGACCGACAAAATCCTTAGGAACTCTGGGATTGATATTCTCAATCTTAATTGAAATGACTATAACTGTTGCGGGGGCAGGAGAGAATCGGCTTGTGGCTTAAACCTCGAACCTGCTTAAGAAGCTCAAGGCTGCAATACCAGTAAATTCCTATCCCGCGTCAACTCTTACTTAGGGTTTGTGGCAAAAAGTTTTTCATGGGGGCAGGGTGTGGGGTTTGGGGTGTAGGGTTTTAGCGATTTTCAGGTGGTCAACTACCTAATTTTCAGGGAAAAAGTCCCTGAATTTTCCCCCCGATCACTCCCAGAACTGGTACTTTTTGATTGACAAAAAGTCTAAAAGGCTTACCCAACAAGGTTTTTAGATTTATTCAGCAAACCCTACTTATTCATTTTGAACAACCCCCAGAGAAACAATGAAGTTATCATTATTAAACCAATTTTTTCAAGAAAACAATGGACAGTTCTCTTCTGTGAGAGCGCAAACTTGGCTAGTTATCCTCTGCTTTTGTGCAGATTGGATTGTGCATATCGTCAGAGATCAAGCATTTGTTCCTGATATCTCGATCGTCGGGATTGTTTTGGGAGTTCTCGGATTGAAAGTAACTCAGAAATTCGCTGAGGATAAACCTCAACAATAGAAAAATATTCAAATTTTTGAGGAGAAATTTGATGGCTGATCACTCTTTTCAAAAACCAGACAACAACCAATGTAATAATAGCGATGTCTGGAAAGATGACCCTTATAATGCCACTGTTAAAGTTGACATTATAAGTGACAAAAGGCACTTTTCTTTGGAGACAACTGCACCATTTGAAAACAAACTATCCGACTCTCAGAGGGAAATTTATCAAGATTATCTGCCTAACCCAAGAACAATTGAAGAATTGCCCTCCAGTCCCAATCTCCAAAGCAATCGGCTCTGGTTTGATGCTCTCTATGCTTTAGCTTTACAAGAAGTGCGGGATGCTTCAGTTAACCAGATCAGTGATGGAGCTTTCAATGATGGAAACCCATTACCCGCACCAGAAGGCGGCTTTTTTGAGACGGGCTTGTTTTGGACCTATGTTTGGACAAGAGATACTTCCTATGCTGTCGATCTCGGTTTAGGAGTTCTCGATCCAATTCGGGCTTTAAACTCTCTCAGCTTTAAACTCTCCGAACGCCGCGAAGGTGGCGGACTGCAAATTGTCCAAGATACCGGCACTGGGGGAAGCTATCCCATCTCAACTGATCGCGTGGTTTGGTCTTTTGGGGCGAGGACTCTGTTACGACAACTACAAGGTGAGCCAAGGGATAATTTTGCGAGAAAAGCCTACGAAGCACTCAAGAATACGATCGAACAGGATCGTCAAGTTATCTTTGAACCTCAAGATGGACTTTATCGAGGGGAACAGTCATTTTTAGATTGGCGGGAACAAAGTTATCCCCAATGGGTAGCCGAAGATCCAGTACAAATTGGAATGTCTAAAGCTCTTTCTACTAATGCTTGTCATCTTTCGGCTTTACTTTTAGCTGCGTCTTTGGCTGGGGAGTTGGGGGAACCCGAAACCAAACAAAAGTATAGTAAATGGGCTGAGGAATTGCGTCAAGCTATCCGCACTCACCTGTATTTGCCAGATAAACAGCTATATTCAACTTTTATTACAACAGCTTTCGATTTTCGACCGGCTCACCAATACGATTTATTGGGCAGTTCCCTGGCCATTCTCCTCGATATTGCCGATCAAACCCAAGCAGCCCAAATTGTCGCCAACTACCCTCATCTACCACAAGGCGCTCCGGTAATCTGGCCTCAACAAAGGGATATACCAATTTACCATAACCAAGCTATCTGGCCCTTCGTCACTGCCTATTGGCTTAAAGCCGCCAAAAAAGTCAAAAATGATGCAGCCGTTAATCTGGGAGTTACCTCTTTAATCCGAGGAGCAGCACTGAGCTTATCCAATATGGAAAATTTTGATGCCGTGAGCGGATTAGTTGAACTGCAAAATCAACCAGCCAAAGAACCTGTGGTTAATTCACCCCGTCAGCTTTGGTCGGTGGCCGGCTATCTGTCTATGGTCCATGAGCTAATTTTTGGATTATCTTGGACCGATGCGGGATTTAGTGTTTCTCCTTTTATCACAAGAGAGTTACGCAATACTCTCTTCCCTGACTCCCAGAAATTAGTTCTCAATCGCCTGCCCTATCGAGGTCATCAAATCAATATCGTGATCAATTTACCCCCGATTAATGGGGAAAATAAGGGGGCATACAGCCTAGGAGAAGTCTATCTCAACCAGGAGTTAGTTGTCGGAGAAATTGCTGAATCGATGCTGGCATCTGAGAATTTTATTGAGGTAAATTTAGTCGATCAAGATGTGCAAAGTGCCTCAATTAATTTAGTTGATGATTTACAAGACTATCGAAAAAGATATGCTCCTCGCCCACCAGTAATCGAAGCGATCACCGCTAGTCAAGGTAACTTAGAAATTTTCTTTAATTTGAATCAGGAAAATACTGACGAGGTGGTGGTAAATGTTTATAGGGATGGCCGGTTGGTGGCGGAAAAAATTAAGATTTTTGATCAGCGCGGTTCCTGGCAAGATCAAGATACTAAAGGTAGCCAATCACCAAGCTACTGCTATACACTAGAAAGTGTTTATCTTAACAGTGGAACTATTTCTCAACGGGCTAAACCTGTTTGTTATTGGGGAGTAAATTCTGAGCGGGTTTATTCGGTTACAGCCCAGGAATTTAGGGCGATTGGCCGTAATCCTTCCGAAGCTCATGGACAAGTATATTTTGATAATTGGGGGAAGCCAGATGATAGTTTAACCGTCGATATCAAGGCTAAGTATAGTGGTACTCATGGTATTCAGGTGATAGCTGGAAATGGTGCTGGACCAATTAATACAGGAGTTACTTGTGCCGTTAAACGAATGCAAATGAAAGATTCAGAAACTGATACAATAGTTGCTGATAGTTATCTGGTGATGCCCCAGCTTGGCAACTGGAATCGCTGGCTAGAGTCATCTTTAATTTTGACCAAAGTTGACTTGAGTGTCGGACATAGTTACACAATTAAGATTTTTAGCGACGAGCAGGCAATTAATATGTCTAGTTTCGCTCATTATCAAAACTACACTGGCAACAATGGTATTGGTGGTGTAAGCGGGAGTTATAATTATGTCAATATCGCTGCGATCAAACTTCTCTCCTTTTCGGGAAAGATTACCTAACAAAATGACTTAGAGATTTAAAAAGCAACCCTTCAGGAGTAACATAATGAGTCAAAGTCAAACCGGTGTCAAATTAGTTGATTGGCAGACCGTCTCTCAAACCAACTACGATGCTGTCATCGTCGGCGGCGGAATCGCTGGAGCGATTACGGCCAAACAATTGAGTGAACAGGGAAAACGAGTTTTAGTTCTTGAGGCGGGAACTGGTGAAGGTTTAACCCTTGAAGCCCACATTCCGCACCCTAAGTGTCACAACGTCTCAAAAGAGGAAGGGGCGTGAGTCAAAATACTTATCTAGAGGAGTGAGTTGGCGGCAAGCTGCCGGCAACTAAGCCGAAAATTTCAGAGTTCCCCCGGTCATTCTCAAT
>NZ_JASJFF010000499.1:0-1293 GCF_030065435.1 Microcystis sp. M53603_WE2 | reverse complement strand
TTTTCCCCCGATCCCCGCAATGGCTGGCACTTTTTGAGGGGAAAAAAGTCCAAAAGTCTTATCCAACAAGGTTTTTAGATTTATTCAGCAGACCCTAATTAAGTAGGTAGGCGTTAAAAATTATCAGATGCCCCCCTTATTAAGGGGGATCCCCCCGCCTATCGGCACCCCCCTTATCAAGGGGGGCAGGGGGGATCGAACCTAAAATCAATTTTTAATTTAATTATAACCAGCTACTTAAATGCAGTACAGCCTATTACTGTTCCATAAAGGTCCGCACCGTACCATCAGAACCAAGAACCAGACGCAATTGGGGATTACCAGAGATATCGAGGGGAGAAACAAAAGGTTGATTAAGCAGGGGCATATTAGTGCGATCGAGATAGATTTTCGCCGCCTGTCCCAGGGGAATAATCTGTTTTAGGGAACCATCCTGATTTAAGACCAAACGGTACTCTAGAGTATGCTTGAGACTTTCCGGCGGTTGCCAACGGGATTGAAAATATTCTCTGGTTTCTGCCACTTGGGGAATTGTATCTAGTAAGTTCGTCTCTGGGGCTTTAGCGGTGCTTGTGGGCGGTTTGGGGTCTAAATTGGCATTGTCGGGGTTAATAGGGCTTATAGGCGGTAAATTGGGCAATTTTGGCGGTGCTGGACTCGGATTCATCGTGGTGGGGGGAACATTTGTCAGTGCATTTGTACCCTGAGTGCTGGTGACGGGGGGGGCAGTAATCGGGATGTTCTGATTATTCGGTTCAATTATGATCGCCGTGCCGCCGGGACGCGAACCTGTGACTGGTGGCGGCGGTAAAGTGGACGGCGGAATCACTAGAGGGACGCTAGAGGGACGAACTGGGGCTGGAACGGTTGCCACGGGTGGCGGTGGCGGTAAAGGGGTTTTATTGCCCAAATTTGCCGGTAACTGCGGGTTTGGGGCGGCCGTTCCCGTGGGGGGTAAAGGCAGCGTTGGCAAGGGTTGGGGAATCTTGGCACTATTGGGATCAGTGGTTAAATCATTGTTGGCCAATTCTTGCTGTTGATAAAATGCGATCGCTATTCCCCCGATAGTTATTAGGGCTGAGGCGATTAATCCCGTCCACATCAGGGCATTTTTTCGAGTTTTCTGGCGAATTAATGGGGGTATTAGGGGGCTTTCATGGTTATATTCCCCTAAAGCATTGGCTAGATCGAATAATTGCGATGTGGTTAATTCGATCTCCTGTTTATCCTGATCGGTTAGCAGGGAACCTAAAAATAATTGATGCTGGAGAAGTCCCTGACAACGGAGAGAAG
>NZ_JASJFF010000683.1:0-6279 GCF_030065435.1 Microcystis sp. M53603_WE2 | reverse complement strand
GTGGTCAACTACCTAATTTTCAGGGAAAAAGTACCTGAATTTTCCCCCGATCCCCGCAATGGCTGGCACTTTTTGAGGGGAAAAAAGTCCAAAAGTCTTATCCAACAAGGTTTTTAGATTTATTCAGCAGACCCTAATTAGAGGCATAGAAAAAATCTCAGAAATATTTTTATATAATATAACAGTTTTGATAGCAATCACAGATATTCTTTTGCTTCAGAAGGCTTCAATCATCCAATCCTTGAGGAATTATGAATTATGAATTGGGGAGTGGGAAGTGGGAAAAAAACTGAATGTCATACTAAATCCTGTTATTAAAAACTGATTATTTATTTCCCCTTTTGCCTCTTGCATGAGTGCCTCGTCTCATAACTAGCCTGTACTCAACGGATTTAGTATCAGCATTCATCCCATCGCTAAAAGCGAGGGAATTCTGCTGACACTAAGTTAAAAAGAATACACGGCTGTTTTGATATTTTGGTAGTTATCATCTAGATCTGATTCTAGGAGAATAATCGCAGTAATTCTTCTAGTCATCTCGCTTACTTCCTGCACTTCTGCGATAGTTAATCCCCGTCCTAATAATTTTTCCTCGCGATAACTTAGCCATTTTTTAATAACTTGATAACCCCCGATGGTATATTCCCAAACCCGGGATGGTATATTTTGCCAATAGGCTCGATCATTGAGATAAATATCATAGGTGGTCGTTCCTAATAATTTTCGCATTTCTGGGCTAATTACGCTCATTTCTGCGGTTGTATATTGTCTGGCGATCGCTTTTCCTTTACCCGGCATTGTCACACCATTTTTACCCCCATGTCCCCAACCGACGTTAATAATTAAATCCCCCTTATCCGGGTTTAAATTTCCCCCATCAGTGCAGGAAATCAAGGCGATTTTTTGCAGTGCAGGGGTCGGTTTTTTGGTGACTCCTATAACGGGGTTTTCTGTGTCTAAAAGAGATGCGATCGCTTGTCCTAGTTGGGCAGATTTAATTAATAATTCTTGGCTATTGGGAAGGGGAATTCGTGGGAAGTCTTGACGAATACCGTCGGCATTTTCCCGAAGATACAAGGGAGAGTACCCAATCGCTAACGAGTGCAGCCAAATTAAGGAGGCATTCTCGATATTTTCCTCAAGATTATTAATACCCAGTTGATTTAAGTATTGACGAGATTTTTCCGAGAGATTGGCTTTTGTTTTAACATTTGTATAACTTTCAACATTAAATAATTTATCTTGTTTTTTTGCTTCATGTTTCGCAGAAGGATAAATTAACATGGGAAATGCAACTGCATGACCTCTCATACAATCCCTAGCAAAAAGACTTTGAGTAAATAGAAATGGAATTCCTTCTGGTTGAGCAACTCCTTTAGAACGACTTAATAAAAATAAATTTTTATGTGTGTATTGTACATATAAATCTGGCCTTACTCTTTTCCAAACATTAGGGGCTAAAGTAATATAACACCATCTTGTATCATAGGGACGGAAATTATATCTTTTCAGGTTATTTTCTTTAAACGAATCTAATTGATGTGCTTTTTTTCGTACAGTTTTAGCATCAAAAGACGCGCTATCTCGACTTAACCCAGTTTTTAAAGTTAAAAATTCATCCCAGTCAGTTGTTTTATCAAAATACTTTTGCATTCTTAATGATAAAATATCTTGATCACAATCTATAAGTGCATTTGCACGATCTTCATCCATACCCTGTAATGGAATAATTAATGATGAATCTTGACAAGATAAATCTGTTAACTTTGGCCATGCTAAATAGTGAGAAGAAACATCGGAGGGACGGAAAGAATAACGATTAGATTGTTCTGGGTTAGAGACTTGATACAAAGAATCAAAATCTTGATTATTTAAGCTTTCTAAAAGTTGTGACCTTCTTTCAACTGCTTTAGCTGCATCAATATCATCTCGAAATAAGACTTTAGTTCCTTGCTGAGAACTATTTTTCAACCAAAGAGAAATCACCACTCCCTGTTGAATTCCTGCTGAGAATCCGGGTATTGAGAAAATTGTCTCACTGGTTCTACCATCGGGTGCATATTCAGAAATTTTGCGATTTCCGTGCATATTTTCGATCCAGAACTTATTGAAATTCTTTAATAGATTCTGTCTCAAGACAACAAAAGAAGGTTCACTAACCCAAGAATAGTTAGAAATATAACAAACAACCCCTTTACCAGTATTTTCTGAAATACATCTTTCTGCTAAACGGAAAAAGCGCACATATAACTCATCCAAATTAAACTTTTTAATCCCCCAATCGGAGATTAAACCCTGTTTATACACTTCCACTAAACCTGCTTCTTCTGCGGGACTGGTTCCAGCAAAAGCATTGTAGGGAGGATTACCGAGAATAACTAAAATCGGTTTACCGCGCTTAACTTCATCGGCTGCCTCTCGTTCCTTATTTAACTCCGGAAAACTCAATTGTAGCTGTTGAATTTTCTGTTTACTTTCCTCATCGGGAGGTTGCCAACCGGTTAAAGCATTAGTCAGATAAATCCCCACCCGTTCACTATCTTCTATTAAAGGTACACCCAAACTTTGCAGGAATAAACCTAATTGTAGATGAGCGACGACAAAAGGAGCGGTTAAAATCTCGAAACCGAAAATTCTTTCTATGGCTGCCTTTTTCACCAAAGCCATGGCTAAAGCACCCGCGCCATTTTCCTGTAAAGTATCGGTAATATAGCGCAAAACCTCGACTAAATAAGCACCGGTGCCACAGCAAGGATCGAGAATATAAACATCGGGATTAGCTAAACCGTCCTCAATATTTAATTCTTCTCGTAAAACTCGATCGACTCGCGCTACCATATAGCGAACAATTTCCGGAGGAGTGTACCAAACTCCCAATTCTTTGCGTAAATCGGGATCAAAAGCTTGCAAAAATGGTTCATAGAAATACTGTACCGCTTGTCCCTCATCGAATTGACGAAAAAATTCCTCTCGTCGCACTCGATTTAAAGCTGCACCCGTCCAATTCAAAACTTCTAAGTACCTAAGCAAAATTAATTACACATTTCGATCAAGCTTTTGCCTTTTGCCTCTTGCCTTTTGCCTATCCTAACCAAGAAATTAATTTTGCACGACTACTTACTAATCCCAAAGATTTTAACTTACTCGGTGCGGCGATTTGCTCAAATAGGATCGCTAACATGGGAACATGGAGATGGTGGGCTGCGGATTTCCAATCGAACTTATCCTCTTTATCCTCGCGATTGAGGTTTTGCTTGTGCCATAATACCCAAGCGGAAAATAAACCATAAAAGAGGGTTTGCACGAGGGTAGAACGGAAAAATTTATTTCCCTGTTCCCGTTCAAATTTGATACCTAGGGCATTTTCTAAAGCTTGACGAATATTGGCCAGAGCGGGAAGATCGGAATGATGTTCTAAGCGTGCTTTTGCGTCCCGCGCATAGGAAGCAAGAAACCAAGCAACATCGGCCGGTGAGGTGATAGGAGCCGCCTGTAAAAGCACTCTCTTTAGGTATTCTAAGAGGCTATCACCGTGTTCGGCGGCAAATTTGGATGGATTTGAGGTTTTTAGCCAAAACTCGGCTTCTGACGGGGCTAAACTATAGGCTTCTAATTCTACCGGTTGACCTTGGCTATTGCGACCGATGAGCAGAAAATCGCGATAATTGCTGACTAATACTTGACCGTATTTTTGCCAGTATTTTTGTACTTGCTCGCTGGCGGCGATTTTTTTGATATCTTCTTTGGTTCCCTTAATCTCGATCGCGCCTCTTTCGGGAAAAATCGCCGTAAAAGGTTCTAATTCTTGATTTTTGGGGAATTGATCGACGTTAAAAAGTCCCCCGTCCGGCAATCCCGCACCCTGATTTCTGAGGTTGATAATGCAGCGGACTCGCGGTTTTAGGGTTTTACCGATTTCGTTGAGGAGAGTTTCGAGAGTGCCGTAGTAGGAGGTTTCTTTTACTGCTGCTTGGGAGGAGTGGATTTCGTGCAGGTTGCGAAAATAATTAACGAGGGGATTCATAAAAACTGTGGTCTAGATAATTAAGGTTAATCTTATAAAATTTTGTTACAAGATTGAACATTTCTGCTTTGAACGGTTACAATTCCCATTGTAAGTAGCCGGTTATATTTAAATTAAAAATCGATTTTAGGTTCGATCCCCCCTGCCCCCCTTATTAAGGGGGGTGCTGATAGGCGGGGTGCTCTGATAATTTTTAACGCCTACCTACTTAATTATTGATCTCTCTTGCTTGGAGGAAATTAAAGATGGCTGATTTTCTTGATTTCGTTGTTCGTGACAGTTTGCTCAATCCTCTTAATATCACGCTTTTATCTACAGATTTAGAACAAATTGACGAAGGAACAAGACATGGCATTGATGCTCAGATTGATGACACAGATCCTCTTGGGCGTAAAGGTGCGATTTTAGCTGAGTCGGCATCGAAGGAAACTTCTCCCTTAGGAGTCCTGAACTCTAACCCCTCCCCATCTACACTCTCCTCGGAGGCCCCCACAGTTCCAGTCTCCCCTGCTGCTACGAGTCAAGTGGTCTTTCCCGCTTCCCTCAGTATGAACTCTTCTGGTTATCCCACCAGTCAAGCGTCGAGTCCTGCCTCTGTACCCACCGCTGCCGCCGTCACCTCAGAGCTAAGACCGGCAGCAACTAGCACCCTTGCCCCCTATGCTCCCAATCAACTGATTCTCAAGTTTAAGCAGGGGATCGCCAGTGCCGAAGTTGCTCAGTTTAAGTCCCTCTTTGGTGCTGTTAGCACCCAGACGATTAAACTGACGGGGGCAGAGATTTGGAAGTTATCCGGGTCGCTCTCTGTGGAGAAGATTCTAAAACAATATCGCTCCCATCCGATTTTTGAATACATTGAACCCGACTATATTCGGACGCTGGGTACAATTAGTACCCAGGCCACGTTCCCCAATGACCCCAGTTTTAATCAACTTTGGGGATTGCATAACACCGGACAAAGTGGCGGTACTCCCGATGCCGATATTGATGCCCCGGAAGCCTGGGATATTCAAAAAGGCAATCCTAATTTAGTGATTGGGGTTCTTGATACGGGGGTTGACTACAATCATCCCGATTTGGCCGGTAATATCTGGACAAACCCAGGGGAAATTGCCGGAGATGGCATTGACAACGATGGCAATGGCTACGTTGATGACATTCGCGGTTGGGACTTTGCCTACAACGACAATAACCCCAGTGATGTTCAGGGTCACGGAACCCATGTTTCGGGAACCATTGCTGGCAAAGGAAATAATGGGGTCGGCGTGACAGGAGTGGCTTGGAATGCCAAAATCATGCCCCTGAAGTTTTTGAATGATCAAGGATCAGGCTCTACCTCCAATGCCATTAAGGCAATTAACTATGCGACGGCCAAAGGAGTTAAGCTCACCAATAATTCCTGGGGAGGCGGCGGTTTTAGTCAAGGACTCTACAATGCGATTAACGCGGCGGGTCAGGCAGGGGCTTTATTTATTGCGGCGGCTGGTAATAATGGTAACAATAATGATGCGAATCCTTTCTATCCCGCCAGCTACAACCTTGCCAACATTATTTCAGTTGCCGCTACCAATCGTAATGATCAACTGGTGACATTTGCTAACACTGGTGGTTGGTGGGGTTCAAACTATGGCTTAACCAGCGTAGATTTAGGTGCACCTGGTTCAGACATTTACAGTCTAGCTCCTGGTGGTGGATACGCGACCCTTTCAGGGACATCCATGGCAAGTCCCCATGTGGCAGGGGCGGCGGCTTTATTGTGGTCACAAAATCCTACTTGGACAGCCCAACAGGTGAAAAACGCCTTAATGAACACGGGCGACCCCCTGGCATCCCTTGCCGGTAAAACGGTTTCTGGTAAGCGGCTCAATGTGTTTAAGGCTTTGGGAGGTACTAATCCTAATCCCCCAAACTTGCTTACTATGCAAAGATGGGCGACTCGTCAAGGTGGGTTTTGGGATGCTCAACAGTGGCTGGCGGGTGATTTTAATGGAGATGGAAAAGATGATGTAGCTAAATCCTTTAATGAGGGTGGTCTAGCTAGTATTGATGTTCATGTTTCTAACGGCAGCAGTTTCTCCATGCAGCGATGGGCAACTGGTCAAGGTGGGTTTTGGGATACTCAACAATGGGTAGTGGGTGATTTTAATGGAGATGGAAAAGATGACGTCGCTAAATCCTTTAATGAGGGTGGTCTAGCTAGTATTGATGTTCATGTTTCTAACGGCAGCAGTTTCTCCATGCAGCGATGGGCAACT
>NZ_JASJFF010000353.1:0-1766 GCF_030065435.1 Microcystis sp. M53603_WE2 | reverse complement strand
TACTGAATTTTGCCGATTCATGAAGAAGATAGTGCTTTTGCCTTTGAGTAAGAGAGCGATAAGTAGGGCGTGTTACGCTGTCGCTAACATACCTTTATTTTTATAAGTAACTTAGAGTATTGTTAAGATTTGATAAATTTATTAGAGTATTTTCAAGATTTGATAAATTTAACGGCAAGACTTTCAAATCTACAGAATTAAACATTATAGATCAGGCAGAACCACATTTTTTAAGAGGCATTTAGTTATGAAATTAGCAAAACTTATGAAATACTCCATCGGGGGGGGGGTAATACTTATCAGTCTGGCGGCAGCGGGTACGGCACAAGCCGTTGACCTAAAAGCCAACTTCCGTCTTTTTGGTGAAGTGAATCGATTCGGCTTGGGTTATGGTGACATGGCGTTACACTTCGGAGTTAATGCCCCTGCCTCCCAAATTGGAGGCTTAGGATATTTTCCAGGTGGTACACCATTTACATCGGGGGTACTTAGTTCCGTTGTTCTTCCACCAGGTGGTGGCTTCACTGTTGTAGATACTCAATTTTCCGTACCTTTTTCACTTGATGTCGATCAGCCGGCTTCCCTGTACATGGGCATTGGTGATAATGGAATCGGCGGTCCTCAAGGCGGTAGTATTCAGGTAATTTTCGACTTTTCAGATAATATCTACTTTGGAGGCTCAATTCTTGGATTCACCCCTGACCAAGGATTTGCTTTAACGTCAGTCACTTTAGCTAACGGTACTTCCTTAGAAGATGCTGGGTTGAAATTTGACTTTATTCCTGAAAATACGGTCTTAACGGCTGGGGCATCAGCCTTTGATGATACAGGTAGTGGTCTTGTAACTAATAGTGTAGTAGCAACTACAAATCCTGCTAACAGAGCAGCGGTTTTTGTTTTTCCAGGGACTGCTACATCAAAACTGCAAGGTGGTCCTGATGTGGGCGGTCTCCCAACTAATTCATTAGTTGACCTTGATGTTAATGTAGAGCCTAATCCACCTGTTTTCGATCTAGCCTTTGCCACCGTTAGTGGTGCTAACAATATTAAACTTACCCGAATTTCTCAACCCACTTCAACCCCTGAACCTAGCACAATTTTAGGCTTAGGTGTATTGGGATTTGGCGCTTTCTGCCAGCGCAAACTATCTCAAGGGAAGAAGTCAAAACAGGACAATTGAGTTGAGAAATTTGGGATTTCTTTCAACAAATTTTTGATAGGTGTCTATGTGCAGATGAATTATCAGGCCAGCGGCAAACAAGTCGCCACCCTGGAACGGGCCATGGGTTTAAGTGATGAGGTGATTCTTTATTTAACCCTAAAACTCGATCGCGTGGTGGCCCCCCTGCGGATTTATCTCCCTTAACGGAAATTCCCCCTCTCCTATCACCGAAGCGGTGGTGGAAGATGACGGTATCTCCGCGGAAGATTAATTATAGTCACAACTGTGTCGGGTCAATGCCCAATTCCCGTAATCGGGCAAAAGCGCGATCGCGTTCCTGTTGTGCTTGGTCGCGCTCTTGTTGTGCTTGGTTGCGCTCTTGTTGTGCTTGGTCGCGTTCTTGTTGTGCTTGGTTGCGTTCCTCAAAGAGGGTTTCAGGGTCTTTAAATCGTTCCCCATTGGGATAAAAGACCTCTAAACCCTCTTCAAACATCTCAAACCGAATCCCTAGGATTGGGGAAGTCCAAGGAAAATTCAAGGCCGTTACTGGGAAAAAATCCTCTTGCTGATTGGCCCGCACCAATCCCCAGAAATCATGGGAGTC
>NZ_JASJFF010001065.1:0-3086 GCF_030065435.1 Microcystis sp. M53603_WE2 | reverse complement strand
TTCCATGAATATGATTGGGCATGACAATAAAAGCATCTAGTTCAATAAATTTAAAATTTAGAGGTAGTCTATACCATACCGCTTCAATAGTATCACCAAGTAAATTCTGCTCCATATTTCCTTCAACAATTTCACCAAATAGATACTGCTTCTGATAAGAACAAATTGTGATATAATAAGCTCCATTAAGTCTATAATCATAGCCTTTTAAACGAATAGATTGTCGATGTTTTTGGGGTTCATTCATGGCGTGGCGGATGGTGGCGGTTAATTCAGTTATAAGCGATTCATCGGCAATCATCAAGAGTTGGGGATTGGTGGTAAGATTGTCAGAAAGGCGATCGCACTGTATAATCTTGATTGATAGATAAGCTAATTCTACTCACTTGAACTAAATCATCATGAATCAAAAACCGTACCAAGTAGAAGCATTTTGGGATCGAGAGGCGCAAGTTTGGGTAGCAGAGAGTGAAGATATTCCGGGATTAGTCACCGAAGCTGATACCATCGAAGCTTTAACAGCTAAATTACGACAGATGATTCCAGAATTATTACAACTCAATCATCTAATTACTCTTGAACCTCAAGCACCGATAACTTTTGAACTAATTAGTCATCGTCAAGAATCAATTGAGTGCGCTGTTTAGATGGCTACTTCTTTAACACCTGCATTAAAAAAACTGCTCTCAGCAGCTGGATGTTATTTTGAACGTCAAGGTAAAGGAGATCATGAAATTTGGTATAGTCCTCTGACAGAAAGAAGATTTGTAGTTGATAATACTATTAAATCACGCCATACTGCCAATGCAGTTTTGAAACAAGCCGGATTATCTAAATCATTTTGAACGCTGTAGAATCCTCATCCATATATAAGCTAATTCTACTCATAAGAAGAAGAATAATGTAATGCTTCAAGGCGATCTGCTTCGGCGGCTTCGGCTATAATTTCTGCTTCTATTGTTTCTTTGTTAGTATGATAGTAAGTTAGAGCGGCATAAACTTGTGCCAAAGAAAGATGAGGGATTTCATCGGCAATTTCTTCAGGACTATATCCTAACTTATACCAGATCACTATTCTTCGTACAGTAACAGCAGTTCCCGCGATAATAGGACAACCTCCATGAATTTTGGGATCGCTTTTTATGAAAGTGCCAATATTGATATCTGTGAACATAACTTTCTCTGATTCATTCTCAACTAATTAAACTACATAGGATTCTATGCTTTTATCACCATTCTAGCATGGCCTAAACATTGGTCGGGGCAGGGGATTGAATGGGGAGATTATCAGAATTCTATCGCAGGGACGATAGCCGAAAAAAATAATAGTCAATCAAACAATCAAAAAAATCATAGTTTAGACGGGATTGGGTGCGTTGTTGATTCATCGGTTAAAATAAGAGTAATTTAGAATTAAGGATTGAGTTATGCCGCAACAAACCTGTGAAGCCGTCTTTGAAAATGGCGTTTTACGTCCTCTTGGTAATCTCCAACTCAATGAAGGACAGTGCGTTAAACTCATTATAGAATCGAATTCAATTTCCCAGCTTACTTCCCAAAAATGGTCAGAAACGGGTATAATCGCCCAGTTAACAGCAAATCCGATTAAAATTGAAGATTTCCATCCTCTTACCAGAGAAGAAGCCAATGAACGCTGGTGAATCTCAACCCTTCTTTATTGATTCTAATATTTGGCTGTATCGCTTCATTGTTAATTGTAGCGATCCTAATGCCATCCCTAAGCAACAAATAGCGACAAATATTACGAATCAAGAAAACTTGATGATTAGTACACAAGTTGTCAATGAGGTTTGCTCAAATTTAATCCGCAAAGCAGGGTTTAATAATTTACAGATTCAAAATCTACTTGAAGAATTTACCCAAGGGTGTGAAATCTTACCTGTCTCCCTCGAAACCCTTGAGTATGCCGTGAAATTACGAGATCGCTATTTAATTTCATTTTGGGATAGCCTGATTGTTGCTAGTGCAGTTTTAGGCGATGCAACTATTCTCTACTCAGAAGATATGCAAGATGGTTTAATTATCAATATAGCAATTCTTGGAGCTATGAGGTACAATGGAAAGCAAATAGACAAATAATAGAACTTACCAGCTTCCTATGAGACCCTATTCCGTAGATTTTCGCCAAAAAATTATCGATGTCTGGAAGAAAGAAAAAATTTCCATTCGAGGACTAGCCCAGAGATTTGACGTGGCTAAAAGCTTTATTCAGAAGTTATTGAAGCAACATAAAGAAACAGGAGATATCCGTCCTCGTCCGCAAGGGGGAAGTCCGCCAACCAAGTTAAATAGTGAACAACTGATAATTTTAATAGAAATCATCGAAGCTAACAATGATGCAACTCTCGAAGAATTATCGGACTTACTGTATGAAAAGACACAGGTGAAAGTCAGTAGAGCCACCCTGGGGCGGCTTACGCAAAAACTCAATTACAGTTTCAAAAAAAAACACTACACGCGGCGGAAAAAGAAAGTGACAGGGTACAGCAAAAAAGAGTGGAATACTGGTCAGAAGTTCGGGAAATTGAGGCATCAAAACTAATTTTCATCGATGAATCGGGGGTAAATTTAGCCCTTTTGAGACTCTATGCTAGAGCCTTAATTGGCCGAAGAGCTCGGGGAAGAAAACCACAAAAAAGAGGGAGAAATATTTCAATAATTAGTGCTATAAGCTTAGAAAAAGTTGTCGCATCAGTCAACATATACGGTGCAGTGGATGCGGTAACATTTGAAGGATTTATTCTAAAGGAAGTGCTGCCAAAAATTAAAGAAGGAGACTGTCTGATCATGGATAACGCCAAGATTCATCTCGGAGAAATGGTCAGAGAAATAATCGAACAAGAAAAAGCTAGACTCATCTATTTACCTCCTTATTCTCCCGAATTCTCTCCTATTGAAAACTTTTGGTCAAAAGTGAAAGCGACGTTAAGAAAACTGAAGGCGAGAACTTACAAAGACTTAATAGAAGGGATTGAATTGGCTATGTTAGAAGTTACTCAAAAAGATATTCGCAATTGGTTTACTCACTGTTGCTACTGTACCTCATAAGTCAGAGAATTGCTATA
>NZ_JASJFF010000476.1:0-1297 GCF_030065435.1 Microcystis sp. M53603_WE2 | reverse complement strand
GTCCTGTAGGGGCGAAGCATTCGGACAATAACCTATCGGTGAAAAGGTAGATTTTCTATCCGAATGCTTCGCCCGTACTTATTCAGCAAACCCTAATTACACATCTAAGCCACTACTCCGTCAGACTTCTGGTGTGAGGAAACAGTGAACTGAAAACTCAAATCCGATCCCTAATAGCTGTATCCCGTCTCCCGTCTCCTGTCTCGGAGTCTCGACTAGGAAATTAATTTTACACGACTACTTAATAATGTTCAAACTTCCTCTCTGGAACCCCGGCACTTGCCACTCCTTACCCACGACTATAAAATTAGCATCCATCTTGCGGGGGTATTACCCTGGTTAATACCCCCTATTTTGGTCTGGTATAGTGTTAAGCTTCTCCTGTGATTGATAAACCCTCTACCCAAACGTAGGGACAAACACCACTGGGAGTAATAACCGCTTCCGGTTCCAGATAAACAATCGATTTCAGCAGTGTTAAAATATCTCCAGCTACGGTAGCGGAATCGATGCTAATGCGCTCATTTTTGTTAACTAACCAACCATCAAACGGCAAAGAGAAGGAACCTTGTAGAGAATTAACTCCCGCATGAAGTGCCTGTAAACTATCAATTAAAACCACATTTTCTGCTGTTTCCAAAGAATAGCTTTTGGGTTGATTAACACTAGCAAAAACGTGATAAAAATGGGGACTAACTGTTACTTTTGCGCCAATGTTACCGTTGCCAGTCGGTTCCGTATTCATCCGTTTAGCGGTAATCGTGCTATGGAGAAAATTACTCAAAATCCCCTCTTTAATTAATTCCACACGACGGGTGGGAGTGCCTTCACTATCAAAAGTTTCTGCGGAAACATTAGCTGGATGGAGGGCATCATCACACAAATTTAAGGCAGTAGCGGCGATTTGTGTTCCTAGGGATTCAGGAGTAGAAAGACTCTGTTTATCAAGGACATTTTGGGCATTAAACAGATTAGAAAATGCCCCTATGAGACTCAAAAAGGCGCGGGGGGCAAAAACCACCAAATATTTACCCGTGGTAATCGGTTGATAGTCCAGATGGCTAACAGTTTTGGTAATCGCTTCCTCGATGCAACCATCGATATCTAATTTTTCCAGTCCCGGACTCACCCGAAAAGCACCAGCGCTGCGGGGTTTTTTGCCTTCCTGTTCGGTTTTGGTGTATAAATACACGCTGGCATAACTACGCGCTTCCTGACGCATTGCCCCGTCGCTATTGAGATAAAAACGTCTGACCTGCTGTTGTCCCAAACCGTTATAGGGAACACTGGCAATAGC
>NZ_JASJFF010000281.1:0-5813 GCF_030065435.1 Microcystis sp. M53603_WE2 | reverse complement strand
TAGACCTCTTGCAAAAGTCTTAAGTCGATCCTTGTACAGCAACATTTTTGAAGATTATCAACTACTAATAAATAATTAACTGAAAGTCCCTCCCATTATTGTTTCTATCGTTTGTTTTCGGATTTATGCAAGAGGTCTAATATTCAGAACGTTTCTGGATAGTACGACTATTCGGTATGTTATTCAGAAATATTCTGGCTATAATCGGAAAATATAAGGAAAGTTTCTTGCTATCACCCTCTATAGGGTGATTATCCCGAAAGTTTCAGCTTTTTGTCCCGTCGAAGTTGACTAGGCGGAAAATGTCAGTATAATCAATAGTTAGACCTCAAATCAGGAACTCAAACAACTTACACTAAGGGGAACAAAGTAGATGGGAAACCTCAGATTGCGGAATTGCACGACTTACCAACTGGAGTATCACAAGATTTTGGCTGGAAGTAGGAGCCACTTTGTTGCCCCAGGAGGAGAGGGCGCAGATATTAAATGGGGCGCAACCTATACTCTGAGAGTCTCACAGGTTGGTGGCGGTAGTTCTGCGAAAAGAGATGCTGTCAATCCAAGCGGTACTTACTATGTAGTTGCGACATCATCTGGTATCCAAATTTTGACAGAGGATCAAATTAAAGGTTTTGGGCAGAATGAAAGCAACCCTTACATTGAGAATTGGCTTGCGGATCACATTGATGCTAACTGCAAAGTAGAATGGAAGCTGATCCAAAGCGTACAGAATTCTGCAATTGATCAAAGTTTTGAGATTACGGAGTTTGTAGGAGTCAAACGTGAATCAACTACAACAGATCGTCTGACTATAAGTAGTTCTAATACTGTTAGCTTGGGTTTGGAAGCTGGCAAAAAAATCAGAGCGGGTGGAGAATTTACATTTAAGTAACTGGAATTAACTGGAAGTATTGGATACGAAAATCGTACTGAGCGAGAGACATTCCACGAATCTATGAAGCATGAAGAAATTTATCATTCAAAAGAGATCAAGAGGAAATTTGATCTTAAAAAGGGTGATTCTCTTTTTGTATGGCAAATTGTAGCCAATGTATTTGGTAATCTAGTTTATCTTGACCACATTGCCTATACAAGCAAAGGTGAAGGGGCACCTACAGAACCTAAGTTCGATGATGTTAAATTGAGCCTCGAAGTATGGCGGTAGGCGAGGGAAAACGTGATCTTTCAAGGGCAGATGTCTTTGCATTCCTGAAAAACACAAAAAATTTGTGTATACAGCTTCCTTGACAGACGGTATTTCGTTCTTTTCAAGATCAAAAACATCATCCTTAATGTTGTTATACAAGGTCTAACAATTCAAATGCAGCGGACGGCTAAGAGCTACTAGAACTAAATTCAGGTTCTTTTACCGCCGCTGATTTGAGCCGTTGGGCTGCTTCTTGTTGTCGGTGAGACATTACTCGAAGGTTTTCTGTTTGAGTCAGGTTTAAGAGCAAAGGCATGGGTTGACTGCAATTGCAGGCTTGATTCGATCCGCTATAATTAACGCACTACCTTTTCTATAAGGGGTACACCACACCTTTCCGAGTGATGGGGCTAAGAGGCAGGTTAACACGACTATCGAGAGGTAGTCCGCTGTGTGGGCAATCGGGTCAATTCCTTAGTCTTTGATCCCTACTGTTATTTTTCCTGCAAAGGAAGAGTAATGCCGGTTCACGAGATCCGGAGGAAGACAGTGTTAAAGGGAAGTAAGCTCAATGGCAACGGGCAGCATAAACCAAATCAGTCACTTCGGTCTTTTTGCCAAAGACTAAAAGTGAGTATTAAGCGGCTAGATCAAACTTCTCGATCTTGTTATCGAAGATTCAGGTTGATTATCAGGCGTTTTTTACCCTTTCTACAGGCTGTAGCTGCGTTGATTGCGATCGCTAAATCTCTAGGGTTCTTGTAGCCCAAGTTAAGTTCGCAAGGCAAGGGAGATATTATTTCTCAATCTTGTCTTTAACATTAGTAGAGGAAGAATAATGTTAACACTTGAACAACTCGAAGTTGCTATCCTCCAGCTTTCACCTAATGATTTTAATCAGCTTTTAGAATGGTTCTTTGATTTAGATTATCAGCGTTGGGACGAACAACTTGAGAATGATATTGCTGCTGGCAAATTGGATAATTTGGCTAAGGAAGCACTGGCTGACTTTGAGGCGGGGCATTACCGGACAATTTAATGCATTTTACGACTCGTAGATTTTGGCAGTGCTATGACTCCTTACCTGAACCTATCCAGCAGGTAGCAGATGAAAATTATGAATTATTGAAGGCTGACCCATCCCATCCGTCGTTACATTTCAAAAAAGTCGGAAAGTATTGGTCGGTTCGGGCAGGTCGAGGTCATAGGGCATTGGGAATAGAAGTGGAGCGCGGCATTTTATGGTTTTGGATTGGCACACATGCAGAGTATGAAAGGTTAATTAAAAGCCAGTAGCGACGGCAGCCCAACACTGCGTTGGTGCGGACGGTAGATAAAACTTGGTCAAGTTGCTGAGATTATCTGCCGCCGCTTATCTTAGTCGTTAGACTTCAATAGGAGATAACGGTGAAGAAAGGAAAGGTAGTTTGTACCACTGTAGTCACATCACTCATCATTTCTGAATTGTGTTTTTTAGCTCCCCTCCAATCCCCACAGCTTTTGCAAGATAAGGTTCTATTCTTGAGCAATATAGAAGCGTGCGAGAATAAATTGATCATAAGCGATCTGTAGTTATTTCATTACTTGTGACAAGCGGCTGATCAATCCCCCAAAACCGATCGCCTCATCACAATTTTTGTTCCCCAAGATACTATTTTTTGGCTAAGTTGGGTAAGATCAGGAGAAGTTAACCAAAAAAATTAAGAGAAAAAAACGTGCTGGGATCGTCCTTCCATCTTGATCATCTGTTTAAAAAGCCCCTAATTGCCTGTCTTTTGTCCTGTGTGGGTGTCTTGCTGCCGATCCCAGTTTTAGCGACACCGGTGGCAGTGTTAAAAAGTCAAGAAAATGCCAATCAATGGACAGATATAACCGAACGTTTGCAAAATGTCGGGGTTAATTACTGCATTCTCCAGAGTAATCAGTGGCAAAGCGACGCGGATCTAAATAAAATTAAGGTTCTAATCATCCCCAACGTCGAGACTATTTCCGGTTTACAAGCTGATGTCTTGAGTCGTTGGCTTAATCGCGGTGGTAAAATTATTGTCACCGGTCCGGCGGGGAATCTTTCGGAACCTGCTGTGCGTCATCAATTGCGATCGCTATTTGGGGCTTACTGGGCCTATCCCCACTCCCAAGCTTACACCCTGCGGCCGACTAATTTGGGTGAACTGAAAAACCAAAAACCTTTAGCCAGCAGTCTCCTCGGTGGTGTGGTTATCCCCACGGGAGTTAATAGCCAAACCGTTGCCGTCTGGGGGGCGCGCAACAATCCCCCCGCCGTTGTCCTCAATAATAACTCGATCTTTCTCGGTTGGCGCTGGGGCAGCGATGCCGTCGCTAATCTCGCCCTCGATAGTGCTTGGCTAGAAACCGCCCTGCAACGCTACGGCATTAATCGCAGTTCTTCTAATAACACAATTGCGCCCTATTGTCAAGGTCAATCAACAATAGTTAATAATATTAATAATACCCCAACAGCGATCTCGCGTAGCGAGCGCGTTGCGATCGCACCCCGTCGCCCTCTACCCCAGATTGCAGAAAATCCCCCCAGGGAAACGGCGAGATTAAGTCCGAGTACCGAGGCAATTCCCCCCAGAGCCAGCCTAACTCCTCAACAAATTAGCCAGATGACGGCGGAATTGCAGGGATTAATCGGGCGTTATGGGGTGACTCTCTTAGCTTTAGAAGCCAGCAACAGTAATATATCCAATACTGATAAATCCTTAGCACAAGCATTTCATAATCGCGGGAAAAATTCCCCCACCTCAGATACAGCCAGACGATTCCGTTTAGCCCTAGAAAATGCCCAAGGAGCTTTAAATAATTTTCAGAATTTAATTGCTCAGGGGGCCTATACCCAAGCGCGAGAATTTTGGTTACAAGCGCGGCGAAGTCTTTGGGATAATTATCCCACTAATCGACAATTTGCCCAGCCAGAAATACGGGCAATGTGGTTAGATAGAGGCACGATCGTAGAAGCTAAAAATGAGGACGATTTAGCTAAAGTATTCGATCGCATGGCGGCAGCGGGTATTAATGTGGTCTTTTTCGAGACAGTTAATGCTAGTTATACTATTTATCCCAGTCAAGTTGCCCCCGAACAAAACCCTTTAACCAGAGGTTGGGACCCCCTAAAAGTTGCCGTTAAATTAGCCCATGAACGCAATATGGAAATCCACGCCTGGGTGTGGGTTTTTGCGGCGGCTAATCAAGCTCATAATAAAGTATTAGAGCAACCATTAGATTATCTAGGTCCGGTTTTATCCCGTAATCCCGATTGGGGGGCAACTAATAAAAGTGGTGGTTCTTTTGATTACAGTCAAGGCATGAAAAAGGCATTTTTTGATCCTGCTAATCCCGAGGTACAGAACTATCTTTTATCTCTTTACGAGGAAATTGTCAAGAATTATGATGTGGATGGCTTGCAGTTAGATTATATTCGCTATCCCTTCCAGAGTCAAGATTCTAATCAAACCTATGGTTATGGTAAATCCGGCCGCTGGTTATTTAAACAAATGACGGGAGTTGATCCAATTACGTTAAATCCCCGGGGTGCTTTATGGGAACAATGGACTAGCTTTAAAATCCGTCAGGTTGATACTTTTGTCTCGCAGGTTTCTACTCGCTTAAAACAGATTCGCCCCCACTTAAAAATGTCGGCGGCGGTGTTTCCCCTAGAACAAAAAGAACGATTATATCGTATTCAACAAAACTGGGAAGAATGGGGACAAAATCAATGGATAGACCTGATATTTTTAATGACTTATGCTCTCGATACAGGGACTTTAGAAGATAAAACCAAGTCTTTATTTGATCGCCAAATTGCAGGAAATGCTCTGATTATACCCGGTATCCGTCTGTTAAAAGTACCCGATCAAGTCACGATCGATCAACTACAATTTATTCGCAATCTTCCCACTTCGGGATTCGCTCTTTTTGCCACAGAAAATCTCAATCCCAACTTGCAAACAATTCTTAATCGCATTCAGGGATCGATAATTACGAAAAAAACCGAACCTTTACCCCACCGTCAACCCTTCAAAACGGCGGCGGCGAGGTTTAATTCCCTGCGTCAAGAGTGGAGTTTTTTAATAATAAATAATTTATGGGCAATGGAGGAGGGAACCTTAAAAGCTTGGGGGCAAGAAGTGGACGAAATGGCTAATCTATTAGAACAATTGGCTAATAATCCCAGCCCTCGCAATTTGACTTTAACTCAAAATGCTTTAAAGCGATTTAGCTATAAATTTAAATCTGTGATGTCCAGACAAAAAGATTTATCTGCCTATCAAATACAGGTCTGGGAAAATCGCCTCGCAACCCTACAAAGTCTCTTAAGTTATGGTCAAATGGTTGAGTTTTAATTAAGGCAAAAGGTAGGAGGCAGGTTTTGGGGTTTTAGGGTTTTAGGGTTTTAGTTCAATTTCCCCACTTCCCCACCTCCCCACTTCATAATTCATCATTCCCACACCCCACGCCCCACACCCCACACCCCACACCCCACACCCCACACCCCACACCCCACACCCCACACTCTCTTGTCAGAGGCCCGCCGGAATATGTAACAATTTATAGAAGAAACCCCCAAGCAAATTTAACGAGAAAAACATGGCAGCTACAATTAAGAAAGGAGCTTTAGTCCGCGTGGTGACGGGAAACCTAG
>NZ_JASJFF010001219.1:0-1777 GCF_030065435.1 Microcystis sp. M53603_WE2 | reverse complement strand
GGATGATTCTGGATTTATTTCCCGATGAGGATGGGGATACAGTGGAGGAATGGTTAACCGATAGTTTAGTTCACCTGAGTTTAGTTCAGGATAATCGTGATGGTTGGTATGAAATTCATCCCCTGTTGCGTCGCTACTTTCAGGATAAGTTAGAAGCATCACCCCACGCAGAACCAGCAAAACGCCGTTATTGTGGGATTATGGCCAAAAAATCGGCAGAAATGCCACAGAATCCCACTGTAGAAATCGTTGAAGAATTTAAACCTTTCCTTCTCCATCTACAAGCATCTGTCGGGGAATATCCCCAATATATCGCTGATGAGGATTTATTATGGTCTTATACGGGTTTAGCTTGGTATTATAACGGACAAGGATTGTATGCTATTGCTGAACCTTACTGTCAAGCTTGTTTAACCGCAACTCGAACCCACTTAGGAGACAATCATCCCCATGTGGCAACTTCCCTCAACAATTTAGCATACTTGTACTATTCCCAAGGCAGGTACACAGAAGCAGAACCTCTCTATCTAGAAGCATTAGATTTGAGAAAACAACTCTTAGGAGACAATCATCCCGATGTGGCAACTTCCCTCAACAATTTAGCAGCATTGTACGATTCCCAAGGCAGGTACACAGAAGCGGAACCTCTCTATCTAGAAGCGATTAATATTGCTACCCAAGGATTAGGGGAAAATCATCCCCATACCCAAACCTTTTATCAGAATTATCTGAGGATGTTATCCCAATTACCCGAAGCAGAATTAAGACAACGGTTTCCCGATGAGGTGGTGGAGATGTTGAAACCAAAACCCCCTCATCCCTGAAAACAGTCTTAACTGTGATTGGAATGTTGAATGATGAACTATGACTAGGGAGCTAGTTAAGAGTAGATTAGAGATGAAGATTGATTGAATGAACTAATCATAGTTAAGACCATTGGAAAATAGGGTTCGTAGGCGCACGGATTTTCCATTATGAATATAGTATCATGTCAAGTCGCCTTTGTCAAGAGAAATTTTGACAACATCCAGACAAACGTTATTGTAGGGGTAATTCATGAATTACCCCTACACCTATTACCTAGTCCAGTAACCCACCACCATCGACAGTGGTTGATGTAATCATCTGATGGACTATGACTAGGGAGCTAGTTAAGAGTGGATTAGAGATGAAGATTGATTGAATAAACCAATCATAGTTAAGACCGTTGGAAAAGAGGGTTTGTAGGCGCACGGATTTTCCATTATGAATATAGTATCATGTCAAGTCGCCTTTGTCAAGAGAAAATTTGACAACATCCAGACAAACGTTATTGTAGGGGTAATTCATGAATTACCCCTACACCTATTACCTAGTCCAGTAACGCACCACCATCGACAGTGGTTGGAATGATTGAATGATGAACTATAATTGAATTAATCACTGATGACTGATAACTGATTAGCAAGGAATAAAACCATGAATACTAAAGAGAGACTATTACAAGAGATTGAACAAGCGCCGGATTCTTTAATAGAAGAAACTTTAAACTTCCTCCTTTCAGCACAAGCTAGTTATGCTAAATCTGAAAGTAATGTAGGGGAGGCAATATTAAAGCTTCTGGAAGAGATACCATTAGACAATGACGACTTAGAAAAGTTGCCTATAGATCTTGCTAATCAGCATGATCATTATCTTTAGAGAATTACAGAGAATGATTGATCCTATAATAACGGGAAAATCCTCAGAGTGAGGAACTCGCATGAAACCAGCATCCCTGATTCAACTAACCGATAGT
>NZ_JASJFF010000529.1:0-3196 GCF_030065435.1 Microcystis sp. M53603_WE2 | reverse complement strand
GTTCGCAAATTAATTGAGTCTGAAAAACATCTTTGTACTCGTACCAACTGCGGGGATAAAGGGCAGAATATGTTCCCTTTTCGGCTGGATACCACGACCAGCGCGATAAAGTTCCATCCGTCGGGCTTTCCGTCGCCATAGCGTAGGCTTGGGTGCTTCCGTCTTCTGTTTGTTCAAAAATGCTAAATTGACAGGCGGCAAGGCTATTAAAACTGTGTTCACCGCCGTCCAGATGCCAGAGGTTAAAGTCACCTTTGGGGGAACGTCCGATGCAACCGGCCCCAAATCCTCCCAGGGGCATCCCATGCCAAGGACCATCATCTAAATTGCTGGCGTAGCGGACGCTGTAGGGTTTTTCCCAACCTTTGCCTAGAGGACGTTTCCAAGCAGCGGCGGGAATTTCTGGAAGGGAGACGAGATTAAGCATAGATGTTTTTAAGTGGGGTGTGGGGAAGTGGGGAAGTGGGGAAGTGGGGAAGTGGGGAAGTGGGGAAGTGGGAAACTCCTGACTCCTGACTCGGAGAATACTGACTCCACCAAGAAACTTTTTCAGTAAACCCTAATTAGCAGTAGTGCCAGATTAATTTCTTAGCTAGGATAGGCAAGAGGCAGCTGGAAAAAATTCTCCTGTCTCCTGTCACGGCTGCTGGCAGTAAGTAATTTTGCCGGCATCTGATATTCAAACTCAAGCAACTATGTGTCAACTTCTAGGCATGAATTGTAATGTCCCCACGGATATCTGTTTTTCCTTCGAGGGATTTTGTGCGCGGGGAGGAAAAACCGACGAACATCGAGACGGTTGGGGAATCGCTTTTTTTGAGGGTTTAGGTTGTCGAACTTTTATTGATGTTAAACCCTCGATCGCTTCTCCGATTGCGGAATTAATTAAAAACTATCCCATCCATTCTACCAATGTTATCGCCCATATTCGCAAAGCTACCCAAGGAGAAATTAAACTAGAAAACTGTCATCCTTTTCGGCGGGAATTGTGGGGAAAATATTGGGTTTTTGCCCATAATGGTCATTTAGAAAATTTCTCACCGGCTGCGGGAGATTTTTATCAACCAGTTGGGGAGACGGATTCGGAAAAAGCTTTCTGTTTAATTCTTAATACCCTACGAGAGACTTTTCCCCAGGGCAAACCTTCCCTAGAACAACTTTATCAAGTCCTAAAAACTATCACAAATTCTATCGCTTGTCAAGGAATTTTTAATTATCTTTTATCCGATGGTGAACATTTTTTTGCCCATTGTTCGACGAAATTAAGCTATATAATCCGTCAGTATCCTTTTGCCGCCGCTCATTTAATTGATGAAGATGTGAGCGTTGATTTTCAAGCTTTAGCTCATCCTGGCGATCAAGTAGCAATTATTGCCACTACACCCTTAACTGATAATGAAGTTTGGACAACGATTAATTCAGGAGAATTATTAGTTTTTCAGGAGGGCGCAGCAATTTTAAGTTAATCTTACCAATTGTCACTTTGTCGAGATTTTTCTAAATCAATTAACTGAGTTTTTAGCCCTAACCAATCTAATTGATGGGCGAGGCAATCTGAACCAATTTTTCCCGCTTCTAGATAAATGACTCGCTCGGCAAATTCCTCTAAAAAATCTAGTTGATGATTGACCATAATTATCGTCATTGAACTTTGATTATTTAATACTTCTAATAACCTGCTGGCCGTGCCTGTATCTAGAGCGGAGGTGGGTTCATCTAATAACAGTATGCTCGGTTCTAACAACAAAGCTCTGGTAATTGCTACTAATTGTCTTTGTCCTAAAGATAATTCTAACTCCCCGCGTTCAAACCACTGTTGAGGAATTTTTAACAGAGATGTCCAACGGTCAATTCTCTGATTAATTTCAGCAGGGTTAAGTTTTTTTAATTGCAGAGGATAAGCGAGAGCATCTCGAACAGTCATCCCTAATAACTTCGACTCTTGTGGCAATAAAACTATCTGTTGTCGCAGGGAAATAACCGGTATTTCCTTAATCGATTTACCTTGAAAATAAATATTTCCCGTGCTTGGTTCCTGCAAACGATTTAACAATCGTAAAATAGTCGTTTTTCCTGCCCCAGATGCTCCGACAATAGCTAACTTTTCTCCTTGCTTGATGCTAAAAGTAATATCTTCTAACAGATAAGCACTACCCCGTCGGATAGCTAAATTTACTTGCTGTAGTTCTAAAATCAAGATCGGTCTTTTCCTTACTTAGTTCAAACTTATTATATAATGAAAATAGCCCAATGAGTTCGGCAGGTATTCCCCATGGTTAGTCAAGTTAACAAAACCGAGATTATCTATCCTGAGAGCGACGGTAAACCGATGGCAGATAATACTAAACAATTTAACTGGATAGTGACGATTAAGCAGAATCTCGACTGGTTATATATCGATGATCCCCAGGTATTTGTAGCGGGGGATCTGTTGTGGTATCCCGTGGAAGGCCAGCCGAAAATTGCCGCCGCTCCTGATACGATGGTAGTATTTGGCAGACCGAAAGGCGATCGAGGTTCCTACAAACAATGGCAAGAAGATAATCTTGCTCCTCAAGTCGTCTTTGAGATTCTTTCTCCCAATAATACCTCCATCGAAATGGCCAAAAAATTGCTATTTTATGATCGCTATGGAGTCCAAGAATACTACGTCTATGATCCCGATGATAATAGTCTAGAAGCTTGGCAGCGAATTGGTGACAGTTTAGACAGTGTTAGTGAGGTTAATAATTGGGTGAGTCCCCGTTTAGGCATTCGTTTTGACTTAACCGACGAGTTAAAAATTTATCGTCCTGATGGCACTCAATTTTTGTCCTACAGCGAAATTAATCAACTACTGGAGCAGGAAAAGCAACGGGCTGAAAATGAACGCCAACGGGCTGAACAGGTCAATCAGCAGTTAGTAGAAATGGAGGCAAAACTGCAAAAATATCGTCAACTTTTTGGGGAATTACCTAACTAGGGTCTGCTGAATAAATGTGAAATATAGACGAGGTAAGGGGTTTGGGGCCTGTTTGGCGAGGCAGGTGCAAGATTTTAAAGCTAGTGGCTCAAAAACCTTGCATCTTGATCGGCGATTGCGTCCTGTAGGGGCGAAGCATTCGGGCAATAACTTATCGGTGAAACCGTAGATTTTCTATCCGAATGCTTCGCCCGTACTTTTTGCCGCAAACCCTAACTAAAATCTTCACTAGCG
>NZ_JASJFF010000837.1:0-2273 GCF_030065435.1 Microcystis sp. M53603_WE2 | reverse complement strand
TATGGGAGTGATCAGGGGGAAATTCAGGGACTTTTTCCCTGAAAATTAGGTAATTGACCCCCTCAAAATCGGTAAAACCCCACACCCCACACCCCACACCCTACACCCTGCCCCTAGGAAAAACTTTTTCAGCAGACCCTACTTATTTAACGATTTGCGTTGAATTTTCGTTTTTTTGCCAGTATTCTCGCCAAGAAAGTCCAGAAATCTATCTCTATAGGCCCAATTTCGCCGCTAAAGCGATCGCTACTGGGAAAATGCGATGTTCTTGCACTTGAATGCGTTCGTGGAGACTGGCCGCGGTATCATCCGGGAGAATGGGAACCACTGCTTGCATTAAAATTGGGCCACTATCTACCTCCGCGCGAGCGATATGCACAGTACATCCGGTCACTTTTACCCCCGCAGCTAAAGCTTGTTCCACGGCGCGCACACCTTTAAAACTGGGTAGTAAACTAGGATGGATATTGATCACGCGATCGGGAAAAGCATCTAGTAAAACCGGGGTGACAATTCGCATCCAGCCCGCCATAATTACCCATTTTACGCCGTATTCTTGGAAAGTTTCTACTATTGCCCGATCGAGTTCTTCTCTGGGTTTAAATTGACGATGATCGAGGAAAACCGCAGGGATATTGTAGTCATCGGCTCTTTCTTTTACCTTGGCATCGGGATTATTGTAGATGAGAACAGGAATTCGGGCATTTAGCTGTTTTTTTGCGATCGCTGCCGCCAAAACAGCAAAATTGGAACCACTACCAGAAGCCATCACTCCTAAAGAGAGGGTTTCCTCTAGGGGAATATCGGCCAAACTGAGATCGGGAGAAATTAAACTGGGGGAAATTGTCATCATATTTTATAAGCGAGTTCGAGTGCATTGCAAAAGCTATTGAGGCGATTCAGCAAAGCATTATAGTAAGAATAAGCATCATCCCGTTCCTCTTGGAGATAGGCATACAAGGTTAGCTCAGGCTCTGAAGCTAGGTGATTTTTAGGGATATCGAAACCGACTTCGGTTAGGCGCGTCGATGCGATCGCAACTAGCAACGCCCCAATGGTATTGGACTCACCATTGTGAAGATCCCTCAGTCCGGGTAAGATGATCTCGGCCCCTGGCAACTCATTGAGATTCATGATTGTTTCTCCTCTGGTGGACATTGAAAACGTTCAATAAAGTTCTCGACTCTGCTTCTCAGCACATCAGGGTTAAGGGAGGGGAATCGGATTAGTTCCGGTGCAATCGCTTCAAAGCATTCCCCTAGCTCATTCAAAGAGAATAATTTGTGTTCGTACATAGCTTCAATATCTTTCAAGTCACGGTCAAACCCTCTCGATAGTTTAGAAAGAGCTTGGGCTGTAAAATCATAGTGATAGAAAGAGATTTGACCTCGTTTGCCAATGAATACGCTTCGATCACGCCATCCCGGAATAGGGGGCAGAAAATCCTGCGGAGATGCCAGTTCAATGTTGATGTTCAATTCTTTTTTCAGCTTTGCGATCGCTTGAAAAATGCCCGGCGGTTCGGGATCTAGACGGATATCCACATCGACTGTGGAATTGCGCCATCCCACCAGTAAGGCACTCGCTCCACCTGTAAAGTAGATAGTGCCTGAACCCTGAGCTTCTTTACCTAAGATTTGCATTAGGCGTTCTAACTTCTGAGCGTCAACGTTTGCACGCATTTTTTGGCCGTGATTATCTGCCTCAAGTTACCAGTTTAGTTTAGTGCCTACTCAAAGGTAAATTGTACAACTGAATCGAAAAAATCCCCATACCCCTATCTCCCCTATCCCCGTTGTTTCAAACCGGTTTCAATAGCGGCAATTACTGTTTCTATGACTTTAACGCGGGCGAAATACTTATCATTTGCCGCTACAATCGTCCAGGGGGCGACGGGGGTGCTAGTGCGGGCTACCATGTGATTAACTGCCACATGGTAGAGGGGCTGTTTTTCCCGATTGCGCCAATCTTCATCGGTGAGTTTATGCTGACGATAGGGGTTAGTTTGGCGCTCGTTGAAACGATTTAACTGTTCCTCGGGGCTAATATGTAACCAGAATTTGACTAAAACACAGCCTGAATGGGTTAATTGGGCCTCAAATTCGTTAATTTCTTGATATGCCCGCCGCCAGTCCATATCTTTAGCGAATCCTTCCACTCTCTCCACCAAAATCCGTCCATACCAACTGCGATCGAATATACCGATAGTTTTGGCTGCGGGCAATTTCCGCCAGAAGCGCCAGAGGTAATGATAGCGGTGTTCTTCCTCCGTC
>NZ_JASJFF010000324.1:0-1737 GCF_030065435.1 Microcystis sp. M53603_WE2 | reverse complement strand
CTCACAGATGGCCGATGCCCGCATTACCCAGATCGCCGTCAATATTCAGGTAGAAAATGCCGGATTTCGCTCCTCTGGCAAAAGAATCGACTTCCCCGGCTTTTTCCGCGCCTATGTGGAAGGTTCCGACGATCCCGAAGCGGCGATCGACGACCAAGAAATAATCTTACCCCCCCTCCACGTCGGTGATACCCCCAATTGTCGCAAACTAGAGGCGATTAGCCACGATACCCAACCTCCCGCCCGTTATAGCGAAGCCTCCCTCGTAAAAACCCTCGAAAGTGAAGGAATCGGGCGACCCAGCACCTACGCCACCATTCTCGGCACAATTATCGATCGCGGTTATGCCCAAATGCGGAATAAAACCCTCATTCCCACCTTCACCGCTTTTGCCGTGGTTAGTTTATTAGAAAACCATTTCCCCGACCTAGTAGATCCCAAATTTACCTCGAAAATGGAAGAAACCCTCGACCATATCGCCACCGGTTCCGCCCAATGGTTGCCCTATCTCGATCGCTTCTATCGGGGGGAAAAGGGGCTAGAAAGCCAAGTCAAAGAGCGCGAGAGTCAAATTAACTCTAGCACCGCTAAATCGGTGATTTTAGAGGATTTACAGGCAACTATCAAGATCGGCAAATACGGACCCTATCTGGAAGTCTCCCGAGGCGATGAAATCCTCACCGCTTCCATCCCCGCCGATTTAACCCCAGCGGATCTGAACCCCGAACAGGTAGAAACCCTGCTGCGACAAAAAACCGAAGGTCCGGATAAATTAGGTCTTCATCCCGACACCGGAGAGCCGATTTATCTGCTGGTGGGTAGTTACGGTCCCTACGTCCAGTTAGGAGATATCAGCGATGACAATCCCAAACCGAAACGCGCCTCCTTACCCAAAGGAGTCAAACCCGAGGACATCACCCTCGAACAAGCGGTGGGTTTATTAGCACTGCCGCGACTGCTGGGAACCCATCCCCTCACCGGAGGCAAAATTAAAGCCAGTTTAGGGCGTTTCGGCCCCTATGTGGTTCAGGAACAGGGTAAGGAAAAAGAATATCGTTCCCTGAAAGCCGGCGATGATGTCTTAACCATAACCCTCGATCGAGCTTTGGCCTTATTAGCCGAACCGAAAAAAACTCGCAGCGCCCGCGGTTCTACCAAACCACCCTTAAAAGAATTGGGTAAACATCCCGACGATGGGGAATTGGTGGGATTGTACGAGGGACCCTACGGAGTTTATATCAAGCACGGTAAGACCAACGCCAAGATTCCCGAAGGAGAAACCGCCGAAACCCTCACCCTAGAACAAGCTTTAGTCGCCCTAGCGGCCAAGACAACCACTGCCAAGAAAACCACTACCAAGAAAACTACTTCTACCACCACTAAAAAAACTACTTCCCCAGGCAGTAAAACTGGCAAAAGTAAGACGGTTTAGCGGTTAGTGGTGGGGCGATTTTCTCCCTGGTTAATTCCTCACCCCGATGCGGGGACAAATCCGGCTGGCTTTTTTGTCTTTTGCACCACTTTGAACGGGCTGATCCTAAGTAGGGTCTGCTGAAAAAGTTTTTCCTAGGGGCAGGGTGTGGGGTGTGGGGTGTGGGGTGTGGGGTTTTACCCATTTTCAGGTGGTCAATTACCTAATGTTCAGGGAAAAAGTCCCGGAATTTTCCCCCCAATCACTCCAATGGTCGGCACTTTTTGAGGGAAAAAAAGTCTAAAGACCTTATCCAACAAGGTTTT
>NZ_JASJFF010000845.1:0-1197 GCF_030065435.1 Microcystis sp. M53603_WE2 | reverse complement strand
TGGAAAGCCTGTTTCTGCTAGTTTCATGAGGGTGAGGGTTTCTAGCTTGTCTTCGAGGTCTTCTAAGAGAGAAATTTGTTCTGAGAGGGGAAGTTGATAGACTAGGGTTTTGATTTCTTCAAGGGTTAGGGTGGAAATCATAAGACTCTGGGGTTGTCGAGATATACATTTATGTCAAGCAAACGCTTAATCCCTGACTTTAAATGTACAAGGAAGTCAGGGAACTTTTGCCGATGATAATTTAGGGGTTATAGTTTTCGGTTTAAGGCTGCACCTATTCCTAATACTCCTAAACTCAGTAACCCTAGAATTGATGAAGGTTCGGGAACTGATCCGGGAAGAGTACCCTGTATAAAACTATAACTGCTTATCTCCGCTAGTGCATTAGTGTAACCTGTTGCATCCCCAAAGAAAAGTCCGTCGGAAGCATTTGGGGTAACTCCACTCAAAAGGGCTAAAGTGGCAATCGGTAGGTCGTCAATGTATAATTGAGCGTTTCCGCTGTTAAATGAACCTTCCAAGCGATAATTATGAAACACGGTATTGTTAAATGATCCTGGCAGTATTTGAAATGCTGAAATGCCGATTGCGTCAGTCCCAAACCCAACCGTAAAACGTTGTGATGAACTATTGATGCTTAATCCCAAACCAAAGAAATTTTGAGGATTTAGTACAAATTCATCTTGAAGCACTCGTGATCGCCAAGATAAGGTAAAAGGCTGAGTCGTGTCAACGACATTCGCTAACCTATAGCCGTTAACACCATCACCTGATCCTAATGTATTTTGAGTGAGAACACCGTTACTGATAGAAAACACATCTGTCTCCGTTGCTGTATTACCATCTACCAAATACGTCCATCCTTGTGAACTTGGTAAGGTATTAAAGTTCAAGGTGACGTTAGAAGCGTTAACAGGTACAATCACGAAGGTACTAACAGCTAAAACAGAGGATGTGATCGCTATCTTGGATAAGCAATTCTTATCCCCCCCCCGATAAATAAGTTTTGCTAATGTCATAACCGTAAAACCTCATTCAAATTAATATTACCTCTCATTGACATCCTCGCCGCACTTTTAGGGCGGCGATTCCTAAACCTCACGATTTAAGTTTCTGCTTCCACCACCGTCGCATACCACAGTTAAAAAACCATGTACTGTCTTACACAGAGTCCACAGACTTTCGCCCCATTTCAGA
>NZ_JASJFF010000884.1:0-2624 GCF_030065435.1 Microcystis sp. M53603_WE2 | reverse complement strand
CTAGATACAGTCAACGGTACAGCCATTTTCAAAGGGAAAATGTACCCAGTAGCGTCTTTTCAATTTTTTCTGAGAAGCTCCAGGCAGTAAGGGTTTTGTTAATTTTTTAGTATTTCTGTATGGGGGAAGTCCAGTTATACCATAATCGCTGGAAGTATTGCAACCTCGTAAACAAATGAGAATTATTTTCAATAAATTCTTAAGAAAAGATAAATATTGCGAAATGTAAATTTTAATATGCTCAACTATTAACGGCTGTTTGATATAAAAAACTTATAATACTAAATCCGTTGAGTATAGGCTACATATCAGGACAGGCACTCATGCAAGAGGCAAAAGAGGGAATAAATAATCAGTTTTTAATAACTGGATTTAGTATAAGTAGGGAGGCACAATTATTTGTAGGATGGGTTAGCGGTAGCGTAACCCATGCGGGCGTTGGGTTTCATGCTTCAACCCAACCTACTGATCACTGATGACTGATAACTGATCACTGATTACTGATCACTGATTACTGATTACTGATCACTGAGACAAACTTTACACAGGAATGACAACTGCTGTTAAAGCGGCAGTAACCGCGTCCATCGGTTGATTACCGTCGATATGGTTAAGAGTGCCTTTTTGACCGTAATAATCTAAAACGGGGGCAGTTTGGTCGATATAAACCTGTAGGCGACGGGAGATCGTTTCTTTAGTATCATCTTGACGACCCCGTTGCATGAGACGCTCAATTAAGACCGTATCTGGTACAGCCAAATTGACCACAAATGTGTAACTATCGGCCAATTCTTCCAGTAATGCGTCTAAAAAGCTCGCCTGTGCCACCGTGCGGGGAAACCCATCAAGAATCCAACCCTTAGCACTGTCAGGCTGTTTTAAACGTTCCTGAATTAAACCTAATAACAACTCATCGGGGACTAATTCGCCCTTTTCCACATAAGCTTGTGCTTGTTGACCAAGTTCTGTCTTCTCTGTAATTGCTTGACGTAAAATTTCACCGGTAGAAATATGGGGAATCGTCAGAGATTCCGCTAATTTTGCCGCTTGAGTACCTTTTCCCGATCCGGGCGGTCCCAAAAATATCACACCGATCCGTTTGCTCATGGATTAAATATAGGGTTTTAAGGGAAAAAATAACCAGTAACCGGTAAAAGGTCACTGGTTAACTATCTAACTACTTTTTAATCATGTCCTCATAGCGTTGAGACATGACATAGGTTTGAATTTGTTTCGCAGTATCGATCGCCACCCCCACCAGAATTAACAGGGAAGTTGCCCCCAAACCGCGAAAAGTGGTGACACCGGTGGCGCTTTCTACTACAGTCGGCACAGTAGCCACCAAACTTAAAAAGAGAGCGCCCAAAAGGGTGAGACGATTCAGCACCCCTTCCAGATAATTAGTAGTAGCGGTCCCTGGCCGAATCCCCGGAATACTGGCCCCCATTTTTTTCAGGTTTTGGGACATATCCTTGGGGTTAACGATCAGGGAAGCGTAGAAGAAACTAAAACCGAGAATTAGTAAGCTATAAAAAGCCACATAACCCCAACTATCGGGACGCAGAGCATTAACCAACTGGACTAAAACCTGACCGACCGGGTTATCCGTGGGTAAAGCTTGCACCAATTGGAAAGGTAAGACCAACACTGCCGAGGCGAAAATAATCGGCATCACGCCCCCTTGATTGAGTCGTAGGGGTAGATAACTGGTTCTTTCCCGATAGAGACGACGACCCACCTGACGACGGGCAGAAACAATCGGAATCCGACGGGTTCCTTCCTGAACAAAAACAATGCCGATAATCATCACCAAGAAAACCAGCAAGAGAATCACCACTTGAGCGATCGCTTGTCGGCCACCCTGTTGAGCAAAAGTAATCGTATCACCGAGGGTTTTCGGTAAAACAGCGACAATATTCACAAAAATCAGCAAAGATGCTCCATTTCCCAGACCGCGTTCCGTAATCAGTTCCGAAATCCACATCACGAACATAGAACCGGCCACTAAAGCGAGAACCGTAGCAGCGATCGAGGGTAAAGTTCCAGCCACAACGCCGTTAGCGACTAATAAACCGAGAGTAATACCGATACTTTGAATAATTGCCCAACCAAAGGCAATATAACGGGTAATTTGGGCAATTTTCCGCCGTCCTGCTTCTCCTTCATTTTTCTGTAAATCTTCCAAAGAAGGAAGGGCAGCGGTGAGCAGTTGCACGATAATTGAGGCGTTGATATAGGGAAGAATGCCGAGGGCAAAAATCCCTAACGTCGATAATCCTCCCCCGGTAAACAGGTCAAGGATTCCCAAAGCGGCGTTACCTTGAATAATTTCTGCTAATCTTGCCCGATCCAAACCAGGTATCGGTACAAACATCCCAAAACGGAGCAGAATCAGTAAACCCAATGTAATCAACAAGCGACCGCGTAAACCGGCCGCCTGTGCCATTTGCATAAACGTTTCCTGTGCCGTGGGAGCCTTATCACGACTAACGACCATTAACAGTTACCTCTAGTGCAGTTTTTTTTATGGGAAAAAGTAATCGAGGGGGAAAACTTTCTCGATTTTTTTAAGATTTCCCCTGTCTTTCTTATGATATAGCAATCAGGTCTTGGGGGTTGGGTGT
>NZ_JASJFF010000014.1:0-4733 GCF_030065435.1 Microcystis sp. M53603_WE2 | reverse complement strand
GATAATCCCTAAAGTGCCGTAGGAACCCGTAAATAGCTTCATCATGTCGTATCCCGCCACATTCTTGACCACACGCCCTCCAGCTTTAGCAATCTCGCCATCGTGACGGATAAAGGAGAATCCTAGGATCAGATCCCGGACACCACCGTATCTTTGCCGCCATGTTCCCGCGTCGGCTGTGGCTATAATACCGCCAATCGTGGCATTATCGGCGTAACTGGGATCAAGAGGAAGAAATTGACCGCTAGGAGCTAAAAAAGCCTGTAAATCCGCTAGTTTAAGCCCAGCTTGCACGGTTATAGTTAAATCTCCCCTAGCATGGTCAATAATCCGGTTGAGATTTTGGGTACTGACTAAAATATCGGGCGACTCGACTAACCCACCCCAATCTAATTTACTGCCTTGACCGTAGGCCAGTAAAGACAGACGATTTTCGTTGGTAAAACGCACCAGAGAGGATAAAGCGGTTGTATTAGCGGGATAAACTATAATTTCAGGACTTTTGCCCCTAATTGCCCTTGATAATCTTTCTTGTTCCTCTTTTGGCACTTGTTGCCAGGTAATAACTGTCGTGTCGGGGGGTAAAATAGAAGTTATCTGAACAGCGATCGCAGTCATATTTTACAAAAGAATTGAGGAGTGAGGAGTCAGGACTTACCGGCCGATAATGGCGAAGAATGGGGGTAATGCTGGGGCTATCAGTAATTTTGGGCCTCTATTAATCAGATTACCTTAGTTTGGCTCTCCATCTCCGATGTCAGGCAATTCTAGCAATATTGAGGCACAAAGAAGTCAGCTTAATAACTGACTGCTAAATTAGCCATACACTCGTGTCATAATGTTAGATTACCTCGATCAGTAAGCCAAGAAGTAATGAGTGTAGATTGGACGAATAGCCGCGCCAAGCGATTAAGTGCCTTACCCCCCTACGTTTTCGCCCGCTTGGATGAATTAAAAGCCTTAGCCCGCAAAGAAGGACTAGATTTAATCGATTTAGGTATGGGCAACCCGGACGGTGCTGCCCCGCGTCCAGTTATCGAAGCGGCCATTCAAGCTTTTGAAACCCCCCAATTTCACGGTTATCCACCCTTTGAAGGAACCGCCAGTTTCCGAGAAGCGATCGCTAAATGGTATGATCGCTGTTATGGTGTGGAACTCAATCCCGATAACGAAGCTTTACCGCTGCTAGGTTCCAAAGAGGGCCTATCCCACCTGGCTTTGGCTTATGTTAACCCCGGCGATGTGGTCTTAGTTCCCAGTCCCGCCTATCCCGCCCATTTTCGCGGTCCCTTGATTGCTGGGGCGACGCTATACCCGATCATTTTAAAAGCAGAACAGGATTGGCTGATAGATATCGATTCTATCCCCGAAGATGTGGCTAAACAGGCGAAAATCCTCTATTTTAACTATCCCAGTAACCCCACGGCCGCCGTTGCCCCCCGAGAATTTTTTGAAAAAATCGTTGCTTGGGCCCAGCACTATGAGATTATGCTCGTCCACGATCTCTGTTATGCTGAATTAAGTTTTGATGGTTATCAGCCCACCAGTTTATTAGAAATTCCGGGGGCAAAAGAGATTAGTGTGGAATTTCATACCCTCTCGAAAACCTATAATATGGCCGGGTGGCGCGTCGGTTTTGTCGTGGGCAATTCCGATATTATTCAAGGGTTACGCACCCTGAAAACCAATCTCGATTATGGTATCTTTTCCGTCATCCAAAAGGCGGCCGAAACCGCCCTACAACTGCCGGATGAATACGTCAAACAAGTACAGGAAAGATACCGGCAGCGACGAGATTTTTTCATCAAAGGTTTGGCGCAATTAGGTTGGGATATTCCCCCCTCTAAGGCGACAATGTATCTCTGGGTTCCCTGTAGCGTCGGCATGACTTCCACGGATTTCGCCCTTACTGTTTTGCAAAAAACCGGTGTCGTTGTCACTCCGGGCAATGCTTTTGGAGAGGGAGGGGAAGGTTATGTGCGCGTCAGTTTAATCGCCGATATCCCGCGATTAGGGGAAGCTTTACAGCGCCTCGAAGATGCGGGAATTCGCTATCGGTAAGGAGAGTTTTTTCCCTTGATTTACCCACCAAATCCCTCTAGGCACTGACTAAAATTGCGATTATGATGGAATTTTATCGCGGTAGCTTGCCACTTCCATGACCTACAGCTTAAGAATTGCCGATATTCCCGTCAGTGAAAGACCAAGGGAACGTTTAATCAGTGTCGGGGCGAAAAACCTCAGTAACGCCGAATTATTAGCGATTTTACTAGCTACAGGTCAGGGTAAGGGGAAACTCTCCGCGGTGGGTTTAGGACAGCATATTCTCAACGAATTGAGTAAATATCGCCGGGATCCTTTGGACGTTTTGAGGGATATTCACCCCCAGGAATTAACCGCTATTCATGGCATTGGACCTGCTAAGGCTACTACTATTCTAGCGGCGATCGAATTGGGAAAACGAGCTTTTCAACGACGACCGACGGAAAAAATGGTCATCGATAGTCCCGATACCGCTGCCGCTATCCTTGGCCACGAACTAATGTATCAGTCTCAGGAACGTTTCGCAGTTATTTTACTCGATGTCAAAAATCAGTTAATCGCACTCAAAGTGATTACTATCGGCACAGCCACGGAAACACTGGTACATCCGCGAGAAATCTTTCGAGAAGTAGTGAAACAATCAGCTACTAAGTTAATTATCGCCCATAATCACCCCACCGGGTCACTTGTGCCTAGTCAAGACGATATTTTACTCACAGAACAATTATTACAGGGGGCCACCTATCTAGCCATTCCTCTCCTAGATCATTTGATCCTCGGTAATGGCAACTTCCAAAGTCTTCGCCAAATCACGGATCTTTGGGAAAAATATCCCCAAGAAGATTGACAGAAAAGACATTCGATCAAGTAGTTTAATTTTTTAGCCGTTTCAATTGGGCGTTAATTTCTGCAAACATTATGCGATCGCTGTCAAGGATTGGGGAGAAAACCAAAAATTTTGGCCGCTCCTCCTAAAATGGCAACAACCAAAGCTATCAGAATCCCCCGATTGGTAAACTCCTGATAAGCGACTCTTGCAGTTAACCCTTTAATTTCTGCGGTTAGTCGCTCATCTAAAGCTTTAATGTCCCCTCTTAATTCTGATTGTCCTATCTCTAGCTTGTTTAAACGCTCGTTGACATCTCTTTGTAAAAAGTCGATTTTCCCCTCAATCCTTGTCAAGACAGCCTCAAGGGAATAAGTGACCGTTTCGTTAGACATTTTGCTAAACTCCTAATTAATTAGGGCTTGCTGAATAAATGTGAAATGTAGGCAAGGTAAGAGTTTTGTGGCTTTTCTTGCGAAACAGGTGCAAGATTTTGAGATAATCGTGCTTCAAAACCTGGCATCTTGAGCGGCGATTGCGTCCTGTAGGGGCGAAGCATTCGGGTAATAACCTATCGGTGAAACCGTAGATTTTCTATCCGAATGCTTCGCCCGTACTTTTTCAGCAAACCCTAATTAAGCAATCTCAATTAATTGTTAGATAGTGGCGCAGGCTTCTGGTTCTTTGTATTTTATCTTTAATTGTAACCAGCTACTTAGTCGATGAGTCGATCATAGGTGCTGCGTTACGACGGATTCTCACCTTCGAGTCAAAGCAGCAATTTTGGCCGTCTCGCGCACCCTTTCCTCCCCACTTCCCAATTCATAATTCATAATTCATAATTCCCATGGGACCGAAATCTGGGTAAAATTTGAGAGATACAATCGGTCAATTGGGCATGGATTATAAAGAAGCGGGCGTGGATGTGGAAGCGGGACGCGCTTTTGTCGAGAAAATTCGCCAAAATGTGGAAAGTACCTTCCGTCCCGAAGTTATCGGCGGTTTAGGCGGTTTTGGCGGCTATTTTCAGTTACCTTCCGGTTATCGGCAACCGGTGTTAGTATCGGGAACTGATGGTGTGGGAACCAAGCTGAAAATTGCCCATAGTCTCAATTGCCATGATACGGTGGGAATTGACCTCGTGGCCATGTGCGTCAACGATGTCTTAACCTCTGGGGCTGAACCTTTATTTTTCTTGGATTATCTCGCCACCGGTAAACTGGAAGCGTCACAGTTAGCAGCGGTGGTATCGGGAATCGCTAGGGCCTGTCGTGATAGTGGTTGTACTCTTTTGGGAGGGGAAACGGCGGAGATGCCGGGGTTTTATTCGGCGGGAGAGTACGATTTAGCGGGTTTTTGCGTCGGTATTGTCGAAAAAAGTCAATTACTCGACGGCAGTAAGGTGCAAATCGGCGATGTGGCTATCGGTTTAGCCAGTAGTGGGGTTCACAGTAACGGTTTTAGTCTTGTTCGTAAGATTATCGACACCCAGGGCTTAAATTGGCAAGATTGCCCCGAAATTTTGGCTGGCTCTAGCTTAGGTGAAGTTTTGTTAACTCCCACTAGACTTTATGTTAAACCTGTGCTAGAACTGCTGCGCTCTGGGTTAGATATTCACGCCATGGCCCACATTACCGGGGGTGGCATCCCGGAAAATTTGCCCCGCTGCTTGGGTAAAGGGCATTCTGTGCGGATTTACCGCGAAAGTTGGCCAGTTTTGCCAATTTTTCACTGGTTAGCCCAGATGGGTTCGGTTAATGCCGAAGCCATGTTTAATACTTTTAATATGGGTATCGGTTTTGTGATCATTGTCCCATCAGATCTGGCTCGATCGACTATTAATCAACTACAATCCTCTGGGATT
>NZ_JASJFF010001135.1:0-3552 GCF_030065435.1 Microcystis sp. M53603_WE2 | reverse complement strand
GTCCAAGGTTTGATGGCAATTCGGACATTCAATTGTTTCATTTAAAAGAGCGAGCTTTAGGAAAATTGTCTGAGCAATTTTTTGATAATTGACCACTGTTACATTTGGTAAATCGAGGATTTGATCAAAATTTATCCACATAACCCACCTCCTGTTCTGTGTTACTATTATACCATGCTCACACAGAACCTAGAAGAGCCGGGTGCGGAATGTGTGGTAGAATATGTCCCGCCTCCATTTCGGGAAACAAATTTTTTCAAAAACGATGATCGTTTCTTCCCCCCCCGTAAGTATCGTGATCCCGACCTACCAAGGCGAGAGATTTTTAGAGGAAACACTTGCGTCAGTCCGAGCGCAAACCTATCCGGCTTTAGAGATTATTATTTCCGATGACGGCTCGACCGATCGCACTTTAGAGATCGTTAAAGACTTTCAACAACAAACCGCGTTAGATTGTCAAGTCTTCACTCATGAGCACTTGGGGATGGTCGATAATTGGAATTGTGCGGTTTCCCGATCGAGGGGTAAATATATTAAATTTTTATTACAAGATGACCTTCTTGACGCAAATTGTGTGTCGGAAATGGTCGAACTGGCGGAGAGCGATAGAGAGATTGGATTGGTGTTTTCCCGCCGCGATCTTCTTCTGTCGGAGGAGGCGAAAACGAACGATACCTGTTTGGCGATCGTGCGTCAGATCGAGAATTTACATTCCGGTTGGTCACGACTCGCGTTAGTTCAGTCGGGAAGAAGTTTATTAAGCGACCCGCGTTTTTTAGAGGGATGTATTAATAAAATCGGCGAACCCAGCACGGTTTTAATCCGCAAAGAAGTTTTCGATACCGTAGGGGAATTCGATCCTGATCTCTGCCAACACGTGGACATCGATATGTGGTGTCGGATCATGCTGAACTATAAGGTGGGATTTATTGATCGAACTCTCTCGTTTTTTCGCGTGCATCTTTCCCAGCAAACCTTACAGAATCAACAGAGTGATCGCATCTCAACCGACCTGCAACTCTTTTTGCGTAAAATGATGGTCGATCCTTGCTATAGCGAGCTTCCCACCTGTTTAACCAGCGCGATTTATGTAAAACTCAAGGAAGAAAGAGACGATCTGCTCGCTCGGAATACAACCCACCAACAGAGAATTCAAGAACTGGAAATTACCGAGTCAGAGTTACAAGCAGAACGAAGTAAACATTTACATCTTATCGAAAAAATATCTACAGAATTGCAGAAAGCTCAAGATGTCATTACAGGAATGGAAAGTAGTAAGTTCTGGAAAATTAGAACGACTTGGAAACAAACGAAGCGAGTGTTAAGACTTCCAGACAACGATTGAGCATCGAGCGACCATTCTCTATTAAAAACCGATTTTTTTCTTAAATTCGTGCCAGAGCGCGAGCATCGTCCCTAATTTACTCTCTCGCATCTCTTGCAAGGGACGGATCGCTTCCGTAAGCTCTTCCACTTCCCGTCGAGCGTTCAAAAAGTACTTTTGGGTTTTGGATAATTCCTGCTCGAGTTCTCTCTCATGGTCTTCTAACTGTTGGATTCTGAGAATAGCCCGATCTCGTTGCGCTACAAAATCATCGAGCCGCTCGCCCAACTCTTCAACTGTTAATCGATTCTCGTGGATGACTTCCCTCAATTCATCGATTTTCGACCAATTCTCGTAGATATATTTAAATAGAATTTCTATATTTTGTAGATAAAGTTCTCGATGATTTTGAAAGATTCGGGTATGGAGAGCGATCGCTCTTGAATTCGCCTCCGTATTTCTAGAAGATTTTTTTTGTCGATAATAAAACAAAATTTCTGAAATTCTATATACTTTTCTTCCCGTTTCGATTATCGCTAGCCAGAAATCGTAATCTTCCCAGCCATCGTTCATATTAGGATTATATCCGTCGACTTTCTCCCAGTCGGATTTTCTAAAAAAACCGGAGCAGAAAATCACGTTCTGTACTAATATATCGGGAAATCGGTAGGGAGGTAACTCCCATTTACCCTGCCGCTCGCCGAAAAACTCCACCTCGCAGTAAACGATCCCCGTATCGGGATTATCATCGAGAATTTTTACCGCTTTCTCTAAATATTCGCTACCGATTCGGTCATCGGCATCGAGGGGCAGGATATATTTACCCCTCGCGTGGGAGATCGCTGTATTGCGAGCGCTAACCACTCCCCGATTCTCGGTACGGATCACCCGCGTTCTCTTTCGTCGGTAATCTCGTAGGAGATCGTTCGTCAGCCCCGTCAGCCCGTCGTCCGATCCATCATCGACGATAATAATCTCGAAATCTTGATAGGTCTGTCCGAGAACCGATTGGATCGCTTCATCGAGATAAATACCTTGGTTATAGCAGGGAACGATGACGGAGACGGTGGGGGATAGTTCGCTCATCTACAGGAAGGGGGGATCGATCGGATGTCGCCCGAATCATACCACGGAAGCGATCGATGCGGAACCCGTCACATTAGACATCTCCAAAAATCTATACCCCAGTCATAGCAATGAACTTGGCTGATAAAAACTTGATGCTAAATTTAGTTCAAGAAAAAGTTACAGCCTTTCTCAGATAGATGAGGCGTCGTGTTCTAAATCTGTGGAAGCGAGTTTAAATGGCACAGCCAAATTCTCGTGTTTTACCAATTTAAGCGGCATCAGGTAACGGCAAATCCTTGATGGGCTGGGGTTTTTGAATTTTTCGGTAGTTTCTCGATGGCACACCCTTGAGAGCAAGTGCCGAAAAATCATTGACCCGAATATTGAGGTGATGGCTCAAACGACCAGCAGTTGGTTGGGGTTTCTTATCCCAGGGTCCTGTAGCGAGCGGTTCGCAGACAGCAGCGATCGCTTTAAGTAAACAACCAGCCAACAAAGCCAGACCAATTCGACGCCTGATAGAATTCTCCGTCCAAGCTCTCGGCATCTCCATCCCCGCTGTATCCTGAGCCACAAAGAAATTAGTTTCAACTGGGGAACGATGACTGTAGGCCAGACGCAATTCGACGGTAGTCAACTCCCTCGCCATAGTCCCAATGAGTAGAGGACGGTCATAGTCAGGATGATCTACTCTTACCACATCTAGGATAGTCTGGGCAAAGTCTTCAAAGTGAAGCTGATTCCACCGTCTCACTCGTATTTCTTTTTCTTCTTCGATGACAGTAAAATCTCAGCAATTCTCATTTTGAAATAAATATACTTTGCACGGCTACAACTTGCATTTTTTACTCAAGGACAATAATATAGTTTAAGAGTCATAATTAGAAGCAAAGCACTCATTGAAAACATGATTAACCTAGAATTCACGGAAGAAGAAAAGAACTCACTTTCTTAGGAAAGATTTCATCATCCCCATCCCCGGGTTCAACTGAAGATGGAAGTTCTCTGGTTAAAGAGCCAAAAGATACCGCACAAAAAAATTTGTCAGTTAGCAGGAATCTCGCCAAATACCTTATTAACCTATCTTCGAGATTATGAAGAAGGCGGAATAGAAAAATTAAAAAAATCAACTTCTATCGCCCTAAAAGTGAATTAGAGTC
>NZ_JASJFF010000183.1:0-2134 GCF_030065435.1 Microcystis sp. M53603_WE2 | reverse complement strand
CGGGAATTGGCGTGATTAACCTGCTCAGAAGCAATTATCGAGCTAATGCCGATAGTGAAATCCGAAATAATCTTAATCGTACTCTAGAGTTTGTTTCAGACGACGTGAGACGGGCAAAAACTATCGCTCAGACTGAAGCTTCGATCCTGACGGATCAAGTACCCCAAGCGCGAGCACCAGGAGCGCGAGCAGTTCTTGCTTTTAGAATTCCTGATCCTAGGAACCCAATTCAGATCCTCCCCGATCAGATCGTTTACTATACCACGGGCCCGGTCCCTGAAAATGGCTTGACTGGTCCGCGAGTCTTGTGGCGCTTCGGTCCGGATTTGGACCCTAATGGCAACTACATCACCCCCGACCAGATTGATACTTGGAGAAGGCACCCCGTCACCGATATGTTAGCAGCACCAGCACCGGCTCCTGGTGGTATCTGTTCTGCTCCTGGTAATTTTAGACTAATCGCCGTCAATCCTAACCCTGTTGTGGACGGTTTTTATGCCTGTGTTCGCGATGGTGGTGGTCAAGTGATTTTGAATGCCAACGCTCAGGTAGAGATGACTACTCTGACTGCTGGAACAAGGGATAAAGTTGACTACGCTGTCAGTACCAGAGTTTCCACCAGAGCTACCTGTGAAATATTTTGCCTCTTTTCTCCTATCGTTCCTCCTGGTGGTTTTGATCTGCCAGCTGGGTCGGCAGTTGTTCGAATAACAACTATACCTGTCCTTAACGTGCCAGCAGATGTTAAAGCTGAACTTCTTGCAGGAGACAATTGTTCCCCCTGTACTGTTGCTATACGTCCCCCCAGAGGGCAGCCAAGAAGCCCTTTGGGTATACCTGAGACTGTTTCGGCAAATCCTGGAGATCAAGTTATAATCACTGTCAATAACCTGATTAATGACCGCATTCCGGCCGATCCAATCAATAATAAAATAGAGGCATATACCTCTGCTAACCCCGATTCACCCAGGCCCCTTAATAAGGACCAAGCTTTATTGGTGTTTACGACTCCGTCAAGCTCCCATCAGGTTTTATTAACTATTAAACCTCGCTAAACTTATGGCAATAAGCTGAAACCTTGATGTTGTCCTCCTTAGTTAACCCTATTCCTTCTCGGAAATCATGGCCAAATCTCCTTAACTGGATCCTGGTCTAAAAAATCTAACTTAAACAGCGAATTGCCTCCAATAAACCCCTCGCTTTGTTGAGGGTTTCTTCATACTCTTTCTCCGGCTCAGAATCAGCGACTAACCCTGCTCCCGCCTGCACGGAAACCAGATAATTTTGATTACCCTGGGGACGAACAATCATAGTGCGAATCGTGATGGCACTATTTAACTGTCCCTCGAAATCGTAGTAACCATAAACCCCTGAATAGGGACCACGACGACAGGGTTCTAATTCATGAATAATTTCCATAGCACGAATTTTCGGGGCCCCACTGACGGTTCCCGCGGGAAAACAAGCTTTTAATAAATCCCAAGCACTTTTATTGGTGGCTAAATACCCCACCACATTACTAACAATGTGCATAACGTGGGAATAACGTTCAATGATCATTAATTCATCCACTTTAACCGTACCTCGATCGCACACCCGACCTAGATCATTTCTCCCCAAATCCACTAACATAATATGCTCGGCAATTTCTTTGGGATCTTGCAATAAATCCGTTGCTAAAGCTTGGTCTTCACTCAAGTTTTGTCCCCGGCGACGGGTGCCAGCAATTGGTCTGACCGTAGCCTTTATTTTACCTAATTCGTCCCGTTCTGCCTTAACCATCACTTCAGGACTAGAGCCAATAATTTGCCAATCCTTAAAGTTATAAAAAGCCATGTAGGGAGAAGGATTAATCAGACGCAGGGAACGATATAAATCGAAGGGATGACCCTGATAATTGGCATTTAAACGCTGGGAAATAACCACCTGAAAAATATCCCCCGCTTTGATATAATCCTTAGCTTTTAGGACATTTTGACAGAATTTTTCCTGAGTTGTATTGCTTTCATAGACTAATTCTTTCCCCTGACCAACCGGTAATAATTCCAGGGTTTTGGCATTAGTTGGTAGGGGTAATCGTAACTTGAGAACTAATTGTGTCACTCGATCGCAGGCCGCTTGATAAGCGGCCGCT
>NZ_JASJFF010001295.1:0-3113 GCF_030065435.1 Microcystis sp. M53603_WE2 | reverse complement strand
CTCTCGATGGGAAGAAGCATATCCTTAGTTAAAGCAGATTTTCTTCCTCAGTGCAACCTAAGTCGATGCTTTCTCACGAGTGCGGGTTCATTTTCTAGGTTGACTTCGGCTTCCTTACCAGCATTTATTGAGATGTTGCCTGCTAAGGTTTCCTCGTCGTCTTGATAGGAAGTTTCTTCTGCTTGAAAAATTTGTTGTTCTAGTATTTCTAATAATTGTTGTTTTTGCGTTAAGTCAAGGGATTTAATCGCTTCGGTTAGAGATTCAAAAGTGATTTGAAGATTGATAGTGGTACTCATGAAATTTCTCCTATTTGGATAAAAAGTTAAATTTTGAGAATTGCTTTAATTTTCATGGTTGGTATAGGTGATCAAGGGTTTCTAATCTTCTTCTAATGTAGCCTGAATTTTTGCTAATCGTTAGTTAATAGAACTTATCCAAGAAACGGGAACCGCTATCACGTCAATGGTTTCGTTATTGTCAAACATTTCTAGGAGATAACCTGCTTCTGATTGTTGTTCATTAGGAGGTAAATATTCAATAATTGTTCCCTGATCACCTTTTTAAAAAATAGTGTCGGGGACATCTCTACATAATTTGACTTGTTGAAAAAGTTGGACGGGTTGCATTATTCATACTCCTTAATTTTATCGTAGTAAAGAGTAACAAAATTAGCTTTTTGATTATTTTTATCGATCTGCCAAATACTAATTCACTTTTTCATGCGGTTCTATATAAACTCTATGTGATTATACATTTCTTCGGGTTCAAGAATTTCCCAGATTAAGAGTAGTCCTCGAATTATTTGACCAATAGATTTACTTTGTTGGGGACAGTAAGCAATTCCTGCATGAGTTATAGATGATTGATTGATTCTTAAAAAATCAGTATCTTGAGTAAAAATCACGCGACCATTGGATAAAGCAAATTGCAATTGTACTTCATCAGATACCCCCAATAAATTTTCTTCTGGAGTGGTAGTAACATCAAGGCCTCGCTGGCGCAATCCAAGAGCAATGCTATAGCTTACATTTTCATCAAGGTGAAATTTAATTTTATTGCCCATTCATTTTTTTTAGTTTTTCTTGGACTAGAGAAGGTGTTTTAGCTTGCATTTCCTTGGCAAAGGTATCATCATCTGTGATTTGTTGTCTAATTTCTTCAAGGTGATCGTGATAGTAAGAAAGGGCCGCGTAAACATCAGCTAAAGTAATGCTGGGATAATGATAAACAATTTCATCGGGTGACATTCCCAGGCGTTCGTGCCAAATAACGACATCTTGGACTTTGATGCGATGACCTGCGATGCGCGGTTTACCGCCACAAGTTTCTGGGGTAATTTCAATGTGATTGATTAAAGTTGTTGTCATTGATAATAACGAATTTGTCCGATTATAGGGTCACAAGGAATCTGCGCCCAAATGTTATATATATTATATCACGTCAAGGTTTATAGAATAATTTTATTATGACAACTCTTATAAACTTGAAGCTAATTGAGGCGCGACAATAGTTTCGAGGGAAAAAGCATTCAGATCCGTTAAGCTTCTGGCCTGTTCCAAGGTGATTGCACAAATATTCCCCTGCTGATCAAGATCGACCAAGGTATTTTGTATTTTGTATTTTGTATTTTCATTGATTTCTTGAGTCTCGACAATAGGATTGTTATTGAACTCTAGGTATAGAGTATCCGTATCCTGAAAGTAGGTGATTTTCATGGCTGACTTGGGTTATCAAGAGTTTCTAATCTTCTTCTAATAGTGATTCATTTGGCGGCGATTGCGGTTTTGAGAATTGTCCATCATATTTGAAAGTTAAGCGACAGCGAAGCCTGTATATTGACGTATTTTAGGTTCATGGAATCCCAAAACAATATCTTCTTTAGCAATGCCTGCGCTTAGTAATTCTTTGGTGATACCGTCTTCGGTGTTGTCACATTGTACCCAAATTTTCTCGTTAATAATTTCTAAATGAATCAGACAATCATGATAACGCTGATTCTGTTGCCAACCTTCTGAAATGACGAGATATTGATCATTCTGAGGATCAAAAGCTAGACGATTTTGAATGTCCGCATTGTTATAAATAATTTGGCTATAGGGGACAAGAATCTGATGAATAATTTTGCGGTAATGGTTTAGTTTATCCATTGGGTGATTACCTCATTGTCAGGGTTAAAGATAATTAGTTTTAGTGTTTTTTCTTCAAGGAGTATTTGACCAATTTCTTGATGAAATAAGCTGTTGAAAGTTTTTTCCCGAATAGCAAGATAAAGAGTTCTATCTAAAAGTTGGCGAAAGTTTTATCTTAGACTGAGACTAATTCAGGTTCACTGATCAGCCGTAGAAGTTTTGAGTGATCAACGGTTTCCATCGCAAAGGTTTGGCCGTTTTGATCGGTAAAATCAATCAGAAAAGCTTGCTGATTAAAAGACATTAAAACAGTTCCCATTTGTCCGCGACGCAGAAGGATGGGCTGATGGGTCGTTTTGTGGATTGCTGTGATGTCTTCGGTTAAAGCAACTAGATCATAGTCTTGGATATTGTTCATAATCAGTTAGTCAAGAGGATAAACATTGGACAATTTCTAACAGTTGATCTTCCGCGTGGATAGGATTCATTAGCGACGGCTAACCATCCTTCGATCGCATCTTTTAAGTTATGGGTGACTTCTTCTAGGCTATCGCCTTCCGTGATGCAACCTGGAAGGGCCGGAACTTCCGCCCAATAACCGCCTTCTTCGGCTGGATGAATAATCGCTTTAATTTTCATGGTTGGTATAGGTGATCAAGGGTTTCTAATCTTCTTCTAATGTAACCTGAATTTGCCCTAACAGTTCCTCACACTCTTTAACCAAGGTAATCCCCAATTCTTGGCATAATTCAAGCGCTTGTTGGCAGTAGTTGAGAGCGCAATCGCAGTGATTCATTTTGTGGGCTATTTCGACAAAGGCTTTTCAATGATTCGGCTCTTCGTTACCCTTTATGCTAAATCAACATACAAGATGCCAAGATAACATACTTCTAACCCAAAAATTCCGAAAGTTTCTAAAGCCATAGCCTCTCCGTTTTATTAGTTTAAGTTTATTGTTGATTCCCTCGACCATCCCATTCG
>NZ_JASJFF010000952.1:0-2528 GCF_030065435.1 Microcystis sp. M53603_WE2 | reverse complement strand
TAGTTTTTGCTGCGCTTTTTTCTGGCTTGAGATTTTAGGTTCGACAGCAACTCCTTGATTGTTTTTTGAGTTACCCCTTGACAATCAAGACAGTCGCTACGATCTACTGATTATTTATTCCCCTTTTTGCATGAGTGCATGAGTAGAAAAGGGGTTTCTCGGAGAAACCCCTTTTCTGTGGGTTACTCAAGGGATTTAGGATAATATTGGTGCGTTACGTCGCGTATGTAATTAATGTAAATTAAATAATATTGTGGCGCTCCTAACGCACCCTACCTACTGTATCTCCCCAGTGAGTATAGGCTACATATCAGGACAGGCACTCATGCAAGAGGCAAAACGGAGAATAAATAATCAGTTTTTAATAAGCGGATTTAGTACAAAAGTCGTTTAGCATGATACGCTATCTAACCTTAGTGCGATCGCTTTGAACTTTTCCTATTCCCTTTGAGTTGCTTGTCTAACCTGTTCGATCTCTAATTCTAAAGCTTGTGCTATCTGTTCAAAGTTCAATCCTAAGGCCAATAAACGAGGAATAGAGGCTAATTTTGCCGCTAATTCGCCTTCTTGTCGGCCTTCTTGTCGGCCTTCTTGTCGGCCTTCTTGTCGGCCTTCTTGTCGGCCTTCTTGTCGGCCTTCTTGTCGGCCTTCTTGTCGGCCTTCCTCTCTACCTTCCTCTCTACCTTCCTCTCTACCTTCCTCTCTACCTTCTTCTAAAGCTTCCTGATACACTTTAGTTTGTTTTAAATCACTTAAACTAAACATCGCCTCTATCTCCTTTCTACTGACTTGGGGTAACTTATAAACCAAGATTGTCTCTATCAATTCTAAAAGTTCTTGCTGTTGTTTGACCTTAGGTAATTCTTGTCTAATCCGTGGAATTAATTGTTTTCCTTGCTCGATCGCTCTGGCGGTTGGTGCTATAATTAATTGTAACATTGATATTCCCAGGGATTCCCCTTCCCTTAATTCCTCGAGATAAAAACGTAAAATTCTGCCTGAGTTGATTAACTCCCCATAACGAGCCGTCTCTACGCTTTCCACTGAACGCCGAGGATAAATAACTACTCCCTGCCAGTTGTTGCTTAAGTCCGTTTGGTGGAGATAGAGGAAGATTTCACTAAAGAAACGGGAATAAAACCTATTATCTTTCTGAAATTGTACTTCTAGGAAATAGATAGGCTGATTGGGTGTATCAGGCAAAAAGACTCCATCGAGACGAAAGGACAATTGTTTAACTTCCACCGAGGAGAATTGATAAGAATTGGCGGTTTCGGGGGGAAGGTTCAACAAATCAAAGAAACAAGCGGGAAATCTTTGTAAGAGTTGATAGAAAATACTGTCAGTTTTCACGCAATTAAACTCAAAAAGATGCCTCTAGTTTAGCAGAAGTTTTTTGTTTTTTGTTTTTTAATTTTAAAAGGCTACCTCAACGAAACTTCACCGGGTTTCGGGTTCCTCAATTATATCCAATACCTCCTGCTCAACCAATCTAGAACGGAGAAGTTCTAACCCATCTTGGTCTGCTAATTCGATAATCTCGACAAGATAACGTCGCACCTGTTCAACAGTTGCCGGTTGCCATTGACGCAGTTTAATTGGCGATTTCTAGTTCTTGAATCAGGGCATCCATATTTCAGTTTTGAAAGCCAATATTATCAGGATAACATGGGTCTAAGTAAAAGGAAAATCGTCGAAGTAATGATCGATATCAATCGGGAACCATTCCCCATCTAATACCTGTTCGAGGGAGAAAGGAGGCTCTAGAGGAATCGCGTCGCGAGTGACTGCTTTCGCTTGTATTAGGGTTTTTCGAGCGTTCGAGTAGGCTTTTTGAAAATAATCCCGCGCGTGGTTGGTGAGAGTAGTAGTTTCTAGCCACTCTCCTAGTTGAGTTCGGAAACTGGCGATTTCTCCTACCCAGTGACAGACGTTTCGTTCTCGCTCCCGTTCCGATTTGTGATAAGCTAACTTAAACAGGTGTTCGATAAGCTGGGTTAATAAACTCTCTACAGCCCGTCTGTCACTTTTCCCCATGCACTCCACTTCCTCAATCAGATTTTCCCAGTCCACCTCATCAAACTTTTTTAGCTTTAAAAGTTCGGCGGTTTTTGAAGCCCAGAGAACAAAATCCTGATCGTATAAGGCTTTCATTGATAAAGCTGTTTCTACTGCCATAGTTTCGTTCCAACTGATGATAAAACTATGTCTTTAGCTTAACTTTACTAGCGCAAACCTTTTAACTTTTTTGTCTTTTACTAAGCAGTATAACTCGATCTCAACAGACGTTATACAATAAATCTTGTCCCTCGATCGCATTGTCCCATGACTACCCCCTTCACTGCCGCAGAAATTGCCTCAGAAGGCATCAAACCCGAAGAATACGAAGAAATAGTCAAAAGACTGGGAAGACACCCCAACAAAGCCGAATTAGGAATGTTTGGCGTGATGTGGTCGGAACACTGCTGTTATAAAAACTCCCGGCCGCTGCTCAAACAATTCCCCACCACCGGCGAAAAAATTCTCGT
>NZ_JASJFF010001305.1:0-8336 GCF_030065435.1 Microcystis sp. M53603_WE2 | reverse complement strand
GAAGTTCAAGTTGACGATTAGCTCTGATTGAGGGAGCTAATTTTCCTTGTTTTCTATTTGAGAATCGTTTTTGTCGATGCGCTCTTAGATTAAAAGAAAGTTGGCGGTTAATCCGTCTTCCTCTACGTCCTCTTCGCATTAAGCATCGATTGTCTAGGCGCTCTCTTACTCGCTTAAAAGGAAGTTCTAAGTGAGCCTTCCAAAGAGTAAAAAGGGAGGATTGAACGCCAATTCCAGAGAATAATTTACCCGGGTTAATACCAATGGCAATCGGTTGGGTTTTGCTATCAGAAGGTTCAGTGGTTAGCTGGACATAGAAAATATCTAAGTCGTTGAATTTACCGATAGCTTTTCCTTGCTTAATCCACCGCCTGGCCCGACTGGGTTTGGTGGGCATTAACGACTTTCCGTCTTTTGAGATAACAGGAACTCTTGCCATGGAGATAATCCTTAAGAGTGAAGTTAAAGTACCTTTCCGCAACACAATCAAGATGTCTTGTCTAACAACGCCTTACCAATAGAGCTTAGAGGGAATCCGAACTAGGGAAGTATTCGGAGGTCTGGGCCAGATTGTGTCTCGATGCGGTAGTCTCTACTTGCGTCGCCTAAATTGGTTTAGGCAAGCCCCGTCCCTTTTAGGGCGGGGTTAGTGACGAATCAAATTATCTCAAACCCAGTCAACGCTTCGACATTTTGTCGGAAAGCGATTAAGGCATGATTAGCTTGATACTCGACGAGACCAGAGAAGATCGCCTCCGAGACTTCCTGCGAGACAACGGTTTTGATCTCAATATTGGTGTTATAACCGACCATATCTCCCTGGCGGTTGCCGTGGCGACCTGCGCCCTGGGCTTGCGAGAGGGTATAGCCAGTTACGCCTAACTCTTGCAGCAGCTTGATCATGCGGTCTTGCAAGACGGTTTCACCAATGATGACAACCAGTACAGCCGGTTTAATGGGTAGGGATGAGGATGACATGGGCAACTCCTAAAATGGGTTTTTCAAAGACAATGTTATTGACATCCTCACCACGCTACTTTTTTAGGATGGTCGCGTCAATGGGGTTGACGCAGATAGCGAAAAACGCTTAATTGCTTAAGTCTGACTCTTTCGACCCGTCCGTTTTGAGTGTCCGAATGCCGGACGGCCACTTTGAACAAGTCGAAAAAATCTCATCTTCAACCTTATTTCCTAGAAAGTTTTACTCGTTCAAGGCCGAATTTGAAGTCTTTTCTGAACGAAACCCCCTACTATCTGTGGTCAGGGTTCAGTTTTTAGCTTGGTTATCGCTTTTTTCATTGTAGCTTAAAGCCGTCCTCAAAGGACGGGGTTTTCAAGCCAAATTTTCGATAATAGAATACCTGACTGGGGTACGCTCAAGAGATGGCGATCGCCTCTGTTGTCGGTATCAAAATATTCTCGGAAATCGGCTTGGCATCGGGTAAGTAGTCCATAAAAAGCCTCATCTGATTCATTTGTACGGGACCAAAAATAGTGGCAAAAGAAACATCGGCTGCATCTCGTCCTGTGCCAACGCGAATTAGCCCGCTCTGAGGCACAAGGCGGGTAGGATCGAAAAGATACCAGCGACCCCCTAGATAAGCCTCAAACCAGGCATGAAAATCGGGGGGATTTAAACCATAGGCGTAGCCGGAAACAAAGCGTGCCGGAATGTTCAAAGCTCGACAAAAAGCAATACCTAAATGGGCAAAATCACGGCAAACGCCTACCCTTTCTATCGCTGTATCGCAAGCAGAAGTTAAAGAATCACTGCTACCAGAGAGATACAAAACATTGTCATAAATCCAGTTACAGATAGCTGTCACCCTGGAATAACCAGGGACTAAATGGCCAAATTCAGCCGCGACAAAGCGCAATAATCGATCTGACTGACAGTAACGACTCGGATAAAGATAGTACAAGATATCGAGGGGTAAATCGGCTGGCTTTACTTCAAAAATCGTACTGGGGTCTGAATAATAAGGAGATAAGCCAACGGTTGCTCGATAGGAAATTTGCAAATTGCCAGGAGGGGCATTGAGTCGAAAGTATCGATTTCCACTGACAGAAGTGATGTATTCCTCAATCGACCGTTGAGAGTTAGAATGGAGGTCTTCCTGAACAATAATCTGATGGTTGTTGCTGACAATAGCAACATTAAGAATTAGAGTGCTTGCTTGCTCAATGCTGTAGGTTAATTCACAGCCAAGTTCATACTTTAGCATATCGTTTTTTTCTGTCCTTTCAATACGAGCAGATGCTGGAGCCGAAGCCGATTGTAACGCTGCACCCACAAACAAGGCAGGTTGAAGGCTGTTCCCACGGCGAGGTTTACCAGCACACCCCAGCCAGGAGTCCAGAGCATCGTCACTAACCAAAACAGCCAGATGGCGATGTGAACGTATTCCGCGCGACGGGTTTCAGCCAAAAAACGGGACATTACGGCACAGTCCCCACCGCCAACGGATGTTTTGCGAAAACCTCCTGGGAAGAAATCCCCTGCTTCTGGCAACCGATCCTTCCATCGCTTGATCCGCAGTACCCGATTGTACCATTGTCTATCTTCCCCCCAGGGTCGTGGCCGGGTCAGGCAGGTGTCCGTTTCTAGGAATTTCAGGGGAAGTTGATGACCGATAAAACCGATCAAAAGTGACCAGGCTGTCCAACCGACCACACAAAGCCCGACGATTACCCCATCCGGTAGTTGTAGCATAGGCGAGATCATTCATTCACCTTGCCATCGGGTACTTATCCTTCGTCCTTTCCATTCGATTTGACCACGTTCGAGATTCAGAATTGCCAGCAGGAACACTGCAATGAAGAAGGCAACCGGAATGGGGAAGAAAAAGACGATTGCTCCGAATGAACCCACTGGCCATACAATTATGGCTAACTGTATGGCGAAGGCAAGATAAAGCAGTACGTTATATAGTAAGGATGAATTCCCGACAATCGGCCAGCCGAATAGGGATGCGGGCAGACACCAAGCCGCCCAGAACAACCCTGAAAGCCAGAACACAACCGCCAGCATCCGCAGCCAAGAGACTTCCCCTGCTGCCGTTGCAAAGTTTTTGTCGAAACCAACAACCAGGTCCCGCAGCCCGCCGGGGTACATCCGATAGTCCAGTTGGCCATGACCAATGTATGCACTCACTGGCAGTCCCGCACTCTCATAAATATGAGCCATGAACCAGTCTTCTACAACATATCCTGCCACAGCGTCGTGGCCGCCGACCCGCTTATAGTCATCCTTGCTGGTAGCCATAGCCGGTCCAAAAGCCACACCACCTCTTGCTCCCAGTTTGACGGCCATCAAGCCGACGAGATTGAACAGAACCGCTAACAGTTCGTAGGGGCGTTCAGTGCGGTGATAGGGCTGAACTGAGACCAGACCACCTAAGTGTTGAACAGTTGCCACCAGCCTGCGGAGCAGCTCCTCCCCTGGCTCAGTGTCGGCATCGAGAAAGACGAGAATATCGCCAGATGAGGCTGCATATCCGGTTTTGAGTGCCCAGTTTTTCCCTGTCCAACCTGTGGGCAAAGGGCTAGTCTGCACTACTTTCACCCCGGCCTGTTCGGCGATCTGTGGGGTAGCATCGGCGGACTGGTCATCGATGACAATGATTTCGTAGGGCTTGAATGTTTGCTGCTTTAAGGCTGTTAGCAAATTAGGGAGGGTACTCTCTTCATTCCTCGCCGGAATCAAGACCGAGACTTTAGGCGAACCGACGACTGAAAAGTCTGGAAGTCGCGGCAACCGCCACATCAATCCCCAGCCTATTAGCCAGCGCACCAGCAGTGTGATGGACATCAGATCCATAATAATTCAACCTTTCCTTCCGTCTAGAACATCACTCACCTACCGATACGAATTCCCTTGAGAAAACTCAGCAATCCGAACACCTTAAGAATCCACAAAACGAGGGCGATGACAACCACAATGTTCAGGATTTGCTTGATCTTGCTGTCCATCGGAATGTAGTTGTTCACGAGCCACAATAGAACCCCAACCACGATGATAACTACCACAAACTGTACCAGATCCATGACTGACCTCCTTTCTCCGATCTAATGAGTTTCGTCAAGCATTTTATTCTCTTCATTATTATATATGCTCGTTTATATATGCTCGTTAGGTGGCCCGGGCAATCGCACACAATTCTTGAAGATACGCAATAAATCTAGGCTCTTCGTTACTTGTTATGGTTCGATAGGGGGGCATAAATCGACTAAATCCTTATCTGGCAAGAGACTTAATTGATTAGTTCGCTCTAGAGCAAAAACAATTGACAAAAATCGCTAAATGCTTTTCTATATAAGGGTTCCATCCCTTATAACCCCCGTCCATTGCATAACAATTACCGAAGAGCCCGTTTTTTAAATTTAGGAGGTTTTACTTTTCTTCCTTTTCTCTCTCCCTTACAAGATGTAAAAAAGTTAGAATAGGCTGTCTCTAAGTCTCTCAAAGACTGTTGTAAAGGAATAGAAGAAACCTCGGTTAGCCACTGTTTTTCTTCTGTTTTTTTGACTTGAGTTAGTCTTTTAGATAACTCAGTATATTTTGGCTTTTTCTCCCCTTGTCGATAGAGTTCTTGGCAGTAGGCTAAGGTATCGTTCCAGACAACACGCACACACCCGAACAACTGAGACAAAAGCCTCTTTTGTTGGTCTGTTGGGTAAATACGGTATTGATACCTCGCTTTCATTGGGTTAAGATGTGTGTGTCTGTACTCTATTCTAACTAGGTCTGTTAATAATGTCAAGTCAGTTGCGAAGAGAAAGAAACTCTGTTTCCGATTTAAAGATACACTTGGTCTGTGTGACAAAATACAGAAGAAAGGTTTTTACTGGTAAAAGTCTGACTTTGGTTGAAAAATCTTTTAGGGAAGTTGCGGAAAAGATGAATTTTCAGATATTGGAATTTAACGGGGAGTCCGATCATGTCCACGCATTGATTGAATATCCACCGAAATTATCTATTTCCGTGATGGTCAATTCTTTAAAGGGAGTCTCTAGTCGCAGGCATGGACAAGCTGGTTATCCTAAACCGTACGGGAAAGACGCTCTTTGGTCGCCCAGTTATTTCGTCTCTTCTGTAGGAGGTGCGCCACTGGAAGTTCTTAAGTCTTATATCAAAGATCAGGAAAAGCCGTCGTAAAACGACGGGGTTTTAACCCAAATTTTCGATAAGCGTCAGGCTAATATAGAAAAACACGGCATAGATTTCGCCGACCTGGAAGCGATTTTTAGCGGGCCGATAATCGAGCGCGTGGATAACCGTCAGAATTACGGCGAAATTCGAGTGATTCTAGTGGCTACAATCGATAATATCGTTTTGGTGGTGGTTTATACATGGCGTGGCTCGGTTCGTCGAATAATTAGTGCTAGGAGGGCTAACAACCGTGAACGAAGAACATATTACCAGAGTCACCCGCGAACAGTGGGCGAAGTTGAAAGACAAAACAGACTGGAAGAAAGTTAAAGGGATGAGCGAGGCGGAAATTGCCAAAAACGCCCTAGAAGACCCCGATAATCCACCGCTGCCGGCTGATTTTTTCGATGAAGTCGTGGAATGCACCCCAGTTTCCTTGAATCCCTAACCCTCCGATTAGTAACTGGATTTGGGGATTTTATCGGGGGCTGTATTAGCCTAGACTAACACAGCCCAAAGTTAGCGTTTAAATGTCCAAATCCGTAAGATTTAAACGTGATCCGTGGGTTTCGATAAATTCTCGCCGGGGGGCAACTCGATCGCCCATAAGAATGGTAAATAATTCCTCAGCTTTGGCTGCGTCTTCGATTTCCACCCGTTTTAAAGTGCGAGTTTCGGGATTCATGGTAGTATCCCAAAGTTGTTGGGGCATCATTTCCCCTAACCCTTTAAAACGTTGGATTGTGTAGTTAGCATTGGAGGGAAATTCCGCTATCTTTTGCTGTAATTCTCGATCGCTATAGCAGTAGGAATGATTTTTACCGCGTTCCAATTTATAGAGAGGAGGACAGGCGATATATACATAACCTTGGTCAATTAAATTCTTCTGATAACGATAGAAGAAAGTTAACAACAAAGTTCGGATGTGTGCGCCATCCACATCAGCGTCAGTCATTAAAACAATGCGATGATAGCGCAATTGTGAGGGGTCGAAATCTTCTCCTTTAATCCCTAAACCGAGGGCTGTAATTAAGGATTGAATTTCCGTATTTTTGTAGATTTTGGCATCATCGGTTTTTTCGATATTGAGGATTTTTCCCCGCAGAGGTAGAATCGCTTGAAAACGACGATCGCGCCCCTGTTTGGCACTGTTATGGACGAAAACGCCGGAAGCAAGGGCAAAGTTATGGGTATGAGGAACCTCGATATCATAGACATCGAATCTTGTTTCTAATCGCTTGATCGCCACAACTCGATGATTGTAATTAGCCACCGCTTCTAAGGCTTTATTTTTATCACCATCAAAGTAGCGATCGCAGAAAGAATCAAATCGCAATATTGATTTATCCCGCGTCTGAAGCCGATATTTTTGATAAGCTTCCAAATCAATATAACCTCGATCGATCTCAATTTGTTTTAAGGTCGCTAGGGTTTTTTGATAGTAAGTTTTCTTGATTGTGTTAATTCCCTGCCAACGATTATACCAATCAGCGATCGCATGAGTGAACAACCAAGAATCGGAAGCGGGATTCCAGACCATTTCATAACCGTTAATGGTGATTCCGGGGTCACGAAGATCGGACAATTTCCGATACAAAGGCATTAAAGCATCTTCTGGAGTTAAAGCCGCAGCAGGTTTATAGCTACCATCTCTTAACAGGAAAAGATGGTCAGGAGTACAAATAATCGCTTCACCATGATCGAGAGTAATTTTAATTACTTCTGCGTCTTTTTTGGTGATGCGGGCATTAATAATTCGTTCAACCCCGATCGTGCCATTGTCACGAATGGTATAACAAAAATGTTCCTTTCCTTGGGCTTGTTCGGTCACTAGCTGTTTAAAACTGAGGTTGCGTCCATCGACAAGGGCGATTTCTGTATCACCATGAAAACAACCGCCAGCGCTGTCACCTTCGACGATGTAAATTTCTGACCTTTCTGGGTCTCTTTCGCTACAATCAGCCAATTTACCTGGTAAAGGTGAGGATTCCAAGACCGATTTCCGTCGTACTAAGTCCCGGGCCCGACGGGCTGCTTCCGCCGCCTTGTACGCTTGTACTGCTTTTTCGATAATCGTGTCGGCCACTTGGGGATTTTGTTCTAAGTATTCGTTGAGAGTTTCCCCCACCAGCGAATCAACAATACCCCGGACTTCAGTGTTACCCAATTTAGTCTTGGTTTGTCCCTCGAATTCCGGTTCGGGGACTTTTACGGAAATAACGGCGGTTAACCCCTCGCGGACGTTTTCCCCCGCTAGATTAGGCTCGTTTTCTTTAATTTTATTGCGTTTACGAGCAACATTATTTAAAGTACGAGTCAGAACTGCCTTTAATCCTTCTAGATGGGTTCCCCCGTCAATGGTGCGGATATTATTAGCAAAACCGAGAATATTGTCGCTATAGGCATCTATACACCACTGAAACGCCACTTCGATATTAATTCCGTTCTTTTCCCCCGATACATAGATAATATCTTTGTGCAGGGTTTCTTTTTCCCGACACATATAGGCGACGTATTCTTTAATACCCCCCTCATAACAATAGGTTTCGATGTGGGGTTCTTCGGGACGGTAATCGCTAAAGGTGATTTTAACACCCGCATTTAAGTAGGCTAGTTCTCGTAAACGTCCGGAGAGGGTACTGTAATCAAATTCGATGCCTTGGCTAAAAATTTCGGTGTCTGGCAGGAAATTAACCCTAGTTCCCGTTTTTTCCTCTTGACTAGGACTACTGACCAATTCTGTGACGGGGATACCTCTTTCGTAGCGTTGGGTATGTACTTTATGATCGCGCCAGACGGTGACATCGACCCATGCAGAAAGGGCATTAACGACGGAAATCCCGACTCCGTGTAACCCTCCCGACACTTTATAACCACCACTGCCAAATTTACCGCCGGCATGAAGTATAGTGAGAACGGTTTCTAGGGCAGATTTACCCGTGGTGGGGTGGACATCGGTGGGAATACCCCGGCCATCGTCAGTGACGCTGACGGAACCATCGGCCTTGATATCCACTTCGATATGAGTACAGTAACCCGCTAAGGCCTCATCGATCGAGTTGTCCACCACTTCATAGACTAAATGATGTAGTCCCCGCGGCCCGGTCGTACCGATATACATCCCCGGCCGCTTCCTGACTGGTTCTAACCCTTCGAGAACTTGTATCTGTTCCGCGCCGTAGTT
>NZ_JASJFF010000383.1:0-1147 GCF_030065435.1 Microcystis sp. M53603_WE2 | reverse complement strand
CGCTAATTGGGGCGATAAACCGGCTCCTTCATTGCCTAACAAGATTAAAGTCGGACGGGTAAAATCAATCTCCCAATGGCTTTTGGTGGCTGTGGGTAAAGTCGCGATCGCTTTTACCCCCTGTGCTTGATATTTTTTCACTAAAGCCGATAAATCCGATTCTACCACCAGGGGCGATCGAAACCATTCCCCGGCGGAACTGCGGATCACTTTCGGGTTATCGATTTCGACGCTATCGAGACTTAACCAGATACCCTGTACTTCCGTAGCCACGGCAGTGCGAATAATCGTGCCGAGATTACCCGGATCCTGCAATCTTTCCAAAACTAAGCCCAATTGTAGCGGATTTTGGGGGATTGGATGAAGGTGATCACGGGAAATAGTGGCAATCACACCATCGGGATTAACCGTTGTTGCTAGGGAAGCGAGGACTTCCGGGGAAACTATCTCGACTCGTTTGGCTTGATTTTGAAGCTTCTCTGCTAATTCTCCCTGTCTTTGCTGCCACTTTTCAGTATAACAAACCGTCTCTAGGGAACAATTCACCGCTAAAGCCGTCTCTAGTAAGTGCGTTCCCTCAATTAAGGACAAATTCTGCTCCTGTCGCTCTCTAGTGCGGTGTAGCTTGCGAATTTGCTTGATTAAAGGGTTTTGAACACTGCTAATCATAGCCAATCGGATTTTTAACCCCGCTAGGGCTGCCCTAAACAACTGCGTCTTGAGGGAGATAATGCGGAACTCGGGACTTGAACCCGAAAGTCTTTGCAGACACTAGAACCTGAATCTAGCGCGTCTACCAATTCCGCCAGTTCCGCATTTTTCTTTCACAATCTTTTATTATACTATCGGACAATCCATAAGTCAAGATAGTTCAGATAATTAAGACAAAAATCGCTTTTCGGGGTAGAATCACCAATAATTTCCTCAAAAATCTGATAAAATGCAGTGTCATTTTGCCGAAGCTCTCCTTAGCCAAGACTGCCAACCAAGATAAATGAATCATCCTATGACCATCGATACCGAGCATCCCTATTTAGAAATTCAAGGTCGTCACTCTCTCAAGGGTGAAGTCAAGATCAGTGGTGCCAAAAATGCCGCTCTAGTGATTATGGCGGGAGCTTTACTCTGCTCCGACGAGTGCCAGATT
>NZ_JASJFF010000245.1:0-2454 GCF_030065435.1 Microcystis sp. M53603_WE2 | reverse complement strand
GACAAATTGCTCAACTCGTGCTGTGGTATCGGAGGAAAGAATCGCCAATTGTAAACCGGCCGCGTGCAGATAACGAATTACTTCTAAACATTGGGGATAGAGGGGATTTAAGCGGGGGGGAACCTTTTCATCGGCCGCTTGAAAGGATGCTTTTGCGATCGCCATTGCCGTTAACCAATCCCGGCCGGTGGAAGCAATACAACCGGCAGCGGCGATATGATTATCTCTGCGGCTGCCCACTGCCATTAAACCGGCAGGATTGAGACTATTTGTCCCAATACCGAAAGTTTTGGTTAATAAAGACTCTAAACCAGGGATTTGCGATTCAATGGCTTGTATCCGGGCTATAGCTCGATCGTACCAGAAAGCCCGCGAATCCTCTAGCGTACCGTCCTTATCAAAAACAATCCCTTGAATATCTCTAAATTCTCGATTACCACAGCGAATTATCGGCAAATAAACCCCCTTATTTTTATTGAATGTCAGCCATCATTTTAGCTGTCAGGATTCAGGAGACAGGATTCAGGAGACAGGATTCAGGAGACAGGATTCAGGAGACAGGAGACAGGAGACAGGAGATTATTTTTTATTTATTCTCCCCACTACCCCACTACCCCACTACCCCACTACCCTACACCCCACACCCTACACCCCACACCCTACACCCTACACCCCACTTCCCCACACCCCACACCCCACTTTCCTATACCTTTTAAACAGGATTTAGTATTACTCCTCAAAAGCGGCCTTTTGCTGACGGACTAAATCGACACCACGGGAAGTTCCCAGACGGGTGGCTCCGGCCTCAATCAGAGCGAGCGCTTGTTCTAGGGTGCGAATTCCGCCGGATGCTTTAATTCCTACCCGGCCTTTGCTAATTTCCTTGAGAAACTTGACATCGCTAACCGTTGCACCTCCAAACCAGCCGGTACTGGTTTTTAGATAACTCACTCCTGCATCCATGCAAATCTCCGCCGCTAAACGTTTCTCGGTGTCTGTTAGTTGCGAGGTTTCCAGAATCGCTTTTACCGTCTGGCCGGTTTCCTGACAAATACTAGCAATTTCTTGGAATAATTGCTCAGATTTCCCATCTTTTAGCCAACCGAGATTAATAACCACCTCTAACTCCTTAGCGCCATTATCTACAGCTTCTAAAGCCTCATAACGTTTAACTGCGGAGGTAGTGGCCCCTGCGGGAAAACCAATCACGGTAGAAACTAAAGTTTTTTTGCCGTGGAGTAACTGCACAGCTTGCTTAACGGCGGCGGGATAAACGCAGACGGTGGGAAAATGATATTGATCAGCCTGTTGACAGTAAGCCTCTAATTGTTCACTGGTGGCGGTGGGGATGAGGAGAGAATGGTCGATATATTGTGCTAAATCTAGATCAGAATCGGTGATAGCCATTATCTAAGCCTCAATATAGTCAATCGATCGCTATTTTCTCATTTTATGGAAGTCAAACAGCAAAGTCATCTCTCGTTAACCTAGAAATTCAGAGACTAGCAAAAATCCAGTAACCTAGGAAGAAACCGTCACAAGTGAAGACTAGGAGACAATAGACCTATGTTAGAAGCCTATCATCAGCACGTTGCCGACCGAGCGAAATTAGGTATCCCTCCCCTTCCCCTCAATGCTCAACAAACGGCGGAATTATGCGAAATGCTCAAAAATCCGTCCGAAGAACTCAGGGGAGAATTGCTGACCCTGCTGCGTGACCGTGTTCCCCCCGGAGTTGACGAAGCGGCCTACGTTAAAGCGGGATTTTTAACAGGAATTGCCAAAGGTGAAATAAAATCTAACGTTATCTCCCCCCAGGGTGCGGTTAGCTTACTGGGAACCATGGTCGGTGGTTATAACGTTCATTCTCTGATTGAACTGCTGAAATCCAGAGATATTAATATCGCCGCCGCTGCCGCCAGCGCTTTAAGTAAAACCCTGCTGGTATTCGACGCATTTAACGAGGTTTTGGAATTATCCGACACCAATCCCTATGCTAAACAGGTTATCGATGCTTGGGCCAATGGCGCTTGGTTTATCGCTAAACCGAAACTTGCTAAAGAAATTACCGTCACCGTTTTCAAAGTACCCGGGGAAACCAATACAGATGACCTATCTCCCGCTCCCCATGCCACCACCCGGCCCGATATTCCCCTCCATGCTTTGGTAATGTTAGAAACCCGTCAACCCGGGTCCTTAGAAACCATTGCCGAATTGAAAAAATTAGGCCATCCGGTCGCCTATGTGGGGGATGTGGTTGGGACTGGTTCCAGCCGAAAATCGGCGATTAACTCGGTTCTCTGGCATATTGGTGATGATATTCCCTTTGTGCCTAATAAACGTGCTGGTGGCTATATTTTAGGCAGTAAAATCGCCCCTATCTTCTTTAATACGGCCGAGGATTCCGGCGCATTACCGCTTGGATGCGATGTTAGCCAAATGAACACGGGGGAT
>NZ_JASJFF010000345.1:0-1194 GCF_030065435.1 Microcystis sp. M53603_WE2 | reverse complement strand
GTGGTCAATTACCTAATTTTCAGGGAAAAAATCCCTAAATTTTCCCCCCAATCACTCCAATGGTAGGCACTTTTTCAGGGAAAAAAAGTCTAAAAGCCTTATCCAACAAGGTTTTTATATTTATTCAGCAAACCCTAATTACGCTTCTTTACGCCCTAAAGCTACTTTTAATTGTCAGTTTTGACCGTTGAAAGATAGTATTAAAGCCAGAAACCCAGGGTAAAATCAGGGTTTCACTTTAGGACAAAATCAGGTTAAATGTCGATTTGATCCCAACAAAGCCCCAATTTTCTCCACGGCAGCCTCTAGAATATCGGGATCGTGAACTAAGGCAAAACGCACATAACCCTCACCACCCTTACCAAAACCGGAACCGGGAGAGACCGCGACACCGGTTTGGGCCACCAATTGCCGACAAAAATCGACGGAATTACCCGGCCAACTGGGGGGAATTTTCGCCCAAACGTACATAGTGGCGGCCGGAGTGGAAACAGGCCAACCGATGCGATTTAGGGCATTAATAAACACATCCCGGCGTTTTTGGAAGATAGCGACGGTTTCCTTGACCGAATCTTGATTACCAGTTAAAGCAGCGATCGCACCGTTGAGAATGCCCAAATACTGATTAAAATCAACCATGGCTTTAATCTGTCGCAAAGCCATAATTAACTGCGGGTTGCCAATGGCGAAACCGATGCGAAAACCGCCCATATTATAGGACTTGGAAAAGGTAAAAAACTCGATCGAATTAGTTTTATCTCGATCGGCCTGTAAAATTGACGGGGGGGGCGATGTTCCCGCAAAAAAGATGTCTAGATAGGGAAAATCGTGGATTAAAACTAAATTATGCTGACGGCAAAAATCAACCGCTTTTTGGAAAAATGCCAAAGGCGCGATCGCTGTGGTGGGATTATGGGGATAACTCAAGACCATCAGCTTCGATTGTGCCAGCACTAGGTCAGGAATGTCCTCTAAAACTGGCAGAAAGTCATTTTTTGCCAAAATTGGCATTCCGTAGATTTGACCGCCAGCAAGGGCAACACCGCCCAAATGGGAGGGATAACCTGGATCGAGCAGCAGGGCAAAATCCCCGGGGTTGAGAAGGGCCAAAGGTAGATGGGCCGTGCCTTCCTGAGAACCAATTAGGGGTAAAACCTCCGTTTCCGGATCGACGGGGACACCAAAGCGATCGCT
>NZ_JASJFF010000982.1:0-1572 GCF_030065435.1 Microcystis sp. M53603_WE2 | reverse complement strand
ATATTACCATTCCCAATCTCTACGATAGCGATTATCAACTTTGGTTAGAAAACACTATCAACCAATTGCGTCGGGGGGATTTTCAAGCGGTAGATTGGCCGAATTTATTAGAGGAGTTAGCAGATTTGGTTAAAAGTGAACGACGAGCATTAGAATGTTTATTAACTCGACTTTTAGAACATTTACTGAAGTTAACTTACTGGCAATCCCAACGAGATTATAATCAAGCTGGATGGAAAAAAGAAATTCGCAATTTTCGGATTCAGATCAAAAAAATTCTTAAAGATAGTCCCAGTTTAAAGTCCTATTTAAGGGAAATTTTGCAGGAATGTTATCTCGATGCTCGCAATCTGCTTATTGACGAAACCGAATTAGATGCCAGTATTTTCCCTCTGGAAGTGTTAGCTAATCTCGAGGAGATTCTCGATCAAAATTGGCTGCCGGATTGGGAAGCTATCAGCAAGGATTCTGAACAGTGCAATTAAGGGGTAAAAAATGATGAATATTACCAGGCCAAATCTCTACGATAGCGATTATCAACTTTGGTTAGAAAACACTATCAACCAATTGCGTTGCGGGGATTTTCAAGCGGTAGATTGGCAGAATTTATTAGAGGAGTTGGCAGATTTGGGAAAAAATAATCGACGAGCATTAGAAAGTTTATTAACTCGACTCCTAGAACATTTACTGAAGTTAACTTACTGGCAATCCCAACGAGATTATAATCAAGCAGCATGGAAAGGGGAAATTAGAACCTTTCGGAAACAAATCAAGAAATTACTGAGAGATAGTCCCAGTCTCAAACCCTATTTATCCGAGATACTTGAGGAATGTTACAGCGATGCTCGGGAGATAATTATTGATATAACCCAATTAGATGCCAGTATTTTCCCTCTGGAAGTGTTAGCTAATCTAGAGGAGATTCTCGATGAAAATTGGTTGCCTAATTGGGAAGCTATCAGCAAGGATTCTGAACAGTGAAATTAAGGAGTAAAAAATGATGAATATTACCATTCCCAATCTCTACGATAGCGATTATCAACTTTGGTTAGAAAACACTATCAACCAATTGCGTCGGGGGGATTTTCAAGCGGTAGATTGGCAGAATTTATTAGAGGAGTTGGCAGATTTGGGGAAAAATAATCGACGAGCGCTTAAGAGTCTCTTAACTCGACTCCTAGAACATTTACTGAAGTTAACCTACTGGCAATCCCAACGAGATTACAACCAAGCAGCATGGAAAAAAGAAATCAGGAATTTTCGCCTACAAATTGCTGATCTTTTAGAAGATAGTCCCAGCTTAAAGTCCTATTTAAGGGAAATTTTAGCAAAATGTTATCTCGATGCTCGCAATCTGATGATTGACGAAACCAGATTAGATGCCAGTATTTTCCCCGTGGAAGTATTAGCTAGTCTGGAGGAGATTCTCGCTGAAAATTGGCTGCCGGATTGGGAAGATATAAACAGCGATAAATCTTCCCAAGCGAACTAAAGATTAGCTTCACCTACCCGGTTTACAAACATTATAATCTTCGTGAGAGATAACCGCTTCTGGGACGAGGAGATTGCCGT
>NZ_JASJFF010000699.1:0-2556 GCF_030065435.1 Microcystis sp. M53603_WE2 | reverse complement strand
GGAGAAAGACTCGATCAAACCCTCCCTGCTCACGTTAGCATGAGCGTTGCTTCCCTAGCAGCCCCGATCTTTTCCTTTGCTGCCCTTGGTAATAAAGCTATCGGTCAATTACAGCTATTCGATCGCCTTTGGCCAATTCAAGAGATAATTATCGAGGAAAATCATCCTTGGTGGGGATTACCCCTCTACGAGCTTTGGGACGATCCGGCCCGGATGTTAATCTATTATCTCCCCGCTCACGACGAAATCGATCTGGTTTCCGCAGTTCTTTCGGGCAAAAAACTCCAAACTGGCGATCATCTGATTATCGGCAATAAACCGACAATTAAGGCAAAACAGCGTTTTAAACTGCAAAAGTGGCTGAGAAATCTGCTCAATCTCCGTCCCTATCAGCACTATGTCCAACCGGTAATTCTTGTCACCCTTTCCCTCTTGGGGATGATTTCCCTTGCTACCGTTACCTATCTCAGCGTTAATCAAAAAATTTCCCTCGTCGATTCCCTCTATTTTTCCGTCGGGATGATTACCGGTGCCGGAGGTAACGAAAAAGTGGCCGAATCTACCCCCGATAGTATCAAAATTTTTACCGTGGTCATGATGATTGTCGGTGCGGGGGTTATCGGTATCTGTTATGCTCTCCTTAACGATTTTATTCTCGGTAGTCGCTTTAAGCAGTTTTGGGATGCTACCCGCATTCCCGTCCGCAATCATCACATTATCTGTGGTTTAGGAGGTATCGGCACCCGGATCGTGCGACAATTGCACGACCAAGGCTGTGAAGTGGTGGTGATTGAATCGGACCCCAATAATAGATTTTTGCATTCCGTGCGCTCCTGGGGAATCCCCGTTATCATCGAGGATGCGCGTCTAGTGGCTACCCTAGAAACCGCTAATATTAACAACGCCGAATCTTTGATCGTGGTTACTTACGAGGATATGATTAATGTGGAGATTGCCCTCACTGCTAAAGCGATCGCTCCTAAAATTAATCTAGTTTTACGCTGCTCTCAGGAACAATTCGGGCGATCGATTCAAGAGGTTTTTGATTTTGATACGGTATTATGTCCCCGGGATCTAGCTACCTATTCCTTCGCTGCGGCCGCTTTGGGCGGTAGAATTCTCGGTAATGGCATGACCGATGATCTCCTCTGGGTTGCTTTGGCTACATTAATCACACCTAATCATCCTTTTATGGGGCAAATTGTCAAGGAAGCGGCGATGAATGCCGATTTTGTGCCACTTTACCTAGAAAAACAGGGTCAAACTATCCACGGTTGGCAATTACTGGAAATCACTCTCGATCAAGGTGATATTCTTTATCTAACTATGCCGGCTATGCGTTTACAACAGGTTTGGCAAAATACTTCCCTAACTATTCCCCAATCTTTCCCCGATTTAAAATGATTTCTGGTCTTAATTATCTGAGCAAAGCTAGTTATCGCTGTATCTTGAGTTTAGGCAGTGCCGGCAGTATTTTAAGTCTCGCTAGTGCCAGCAGCATTTTAAGTCTGGTTAGTATCGGCAGTATGCTCAGTATTGGCAGTGTCGGCAGTATTCTCAGTATTGGCAGTGTTGGCAGTATTCTAAGTGTCGGCAGTGTCGGCAGTATATTTGGCATTTTTCAATATCATTCTCTGCCTAACTATCCAGAGTAGTTCTAATGAACTACTACTCGCCGCTTCTTTGTCGATGGCGGTTTTTTGAGTTTAAACTGTGGGGCGATCGCTTTTTATGTAAACAAAATAGAAAGGTTATTAATCGGATTAAGGGATTTATGAGGCTGCGGCAAAACTAACACGACGATAAATTTCTAGCAAGGGAAGTTCAACGTTTAAACTCTCCAGAGGGATTATTTGACTAAGTTGATCGTAGGTTTGTAGTTGCCAGCGATCGCTCTGTGCGAGTCTGAGATATTGCTCAATGTAGGGTTCAGTTTGACTAACGAGCAGGTATTCACAAAAACTTGACAGGGAACGATATTTTCTAAATTTATCACCTCGATCATATGCTTCCGTGGCGGGGGAAAGCACCTCTACAATAAATAAAGGATTAAGAATTTCGTCTTTGCGATCGCCGTTAAATTCCGGTTCATGGTTAACAACCATGAGATCGGTATAGGTTCCACAATGATATTCAGGAATCCACAACCGCAGATCGCTGTTATACAGACGAAAATCCCTATCTCTCAATAAAAATCCCAAAAAAACCGAGATATTGATCGCAATTGCGCTGTGGGTTGCGGTTCCTCCAGGCATAAGAATCATTTCTCCATGGCAATATTCATAACGTTCCTGAGAAGTTTCAGCGATCGCCCGATATGCTTCCAAAGTGACAGGGGTTTTGGTGACTGTCGCAATAGTTGGTTTTTCTTGAGCGATAATCATCTTTGTCTTTCTCCGATATTCTAAGTGGCTGGTTATAATTAAATTAATAATGGATTTTAGGTTCGATCCCCCCTGCCCCCCTTGATAAGGGGGGTGCCGATAGGCGGGGGGATCCCCCTTAATAAGGGGGGCATCTGATAATTTTTAACGCCTACCCACTTATTAATTAATT
>NZ_JASJFF010001383.1:0-2880 GCF_030065435.1 Microcystis sp. M53603_WE2 | reverse complement strand
TCATAGGCTTCCAATTGTTGGGAAGCGGTAATCACCGCCGCCGGTCCAGTTTCACAACCCTTGCGATAGGTGGTGGTGGCCTCGTAGGGAATCGGCAGGATCACGGCCTTAGCTGTGGCGTAAGTGGCGATCGCTTCACTACCTAAAAATTGTTCGCTACCGGTGGCGCCAGACAATAACATGGGCAAGTCACAGAAAATTTTAGTCTAATCTTCTATTATAAATATTTTGACTATTTTTGTCTATCTCAACTGACCCCAGACATATATACTACAATAGCCAAAACCCCTTATCTATCAATAGATACATCCCTTAACTTTTCTTGGTGTACCCGTGTTTATTGTAATATTTCTCAATGGACAGGGAGCGAGCATATTTGCTGAAACCGAGTTAGATTTATGGGGGGTTTCCTTGATTTCTACCAGGGAAGAGGGCATCAGAAATTCTCTTAATCCCTCCCAAAGCACAGGTTATGGCCTTTTGTCAAGGGGGAAGTTCAGATCTTAATTGAAAATATAAGTAGAGATTAGCGATCGCTAAATTGGAAGCCATGAGTAAATTTACTTTATATTATGACTGCGATGGTAGTTTAAAAACTCTTGAACTGCCTTTAATCCTTGTCAATTCTCTCTGCATAGCTTCAAATACTTGACATTTTTAGTATATTTGAATTACTCATTAGGGATAACTATCTGACATTAAACAGGAATCTTGACTCTTCTGGTTTCTGTGTGGAAACGAGGTCTATACTGATAGTCTATGCCGCAAAATAGTCCTAAAAGTCTTGCCTGATAAGTATTTCACGATTTCATAAGCAAAAATTATCACACAAAGTCGAGAAGATCCGAATCTTCTTTACATTATGTTATTGAAGGGTTTCATTTGGGAATGATATAATTGCACGGAGAGATTACAAGTCACTCTATAAAATCCTCAAAAGCGGGAATGGGCTAATTCTGAGTCTCAGCATATCATCATGGAAGAAACAGTTCACGACAATTTTTTCAAAAAATTTACTGTGGTAACAGCTACTAGATCTGCTGCAGATTATCTCCCGGAGTCATCGGGTGTTTACGCTTTCTATCATGCGTTTGATTTTTCTGAGCATGATTTGTGTGGTAATATCAAGACTCGCTTGCAAAATACAGTGTTTAAAACAAAATTTTCTGAGAATAATGATAGAAGCAAATTTACCATAGATATCTGTGGAGAGCCAGTTAGTTTATCTCAGAACATGGAATATTTTCTTCAAGAAATTTCTCAACCAAAGGAGCGAAGAATTCTGAAAGAGTTTCTAATTTCATGTAGCATTTTACAGCATCCAGAATATATTGGCACGGCAAACAATTTAAGAATGAGATTTCTTCAACACTTGGAAAGAGAGGATGGTTTTTTATCAAAACATGGAAATTCAAGATCGAATAACGAATTTTTGTTTATTTCCTTTCCTTGTCCGAAAAATATTTCTAGACAATTGGAAAGCTTATTAATTCAATTATGTCAACCCAAATTCAATACTCAAAGGAGTTAAAATATGGAACTAGATAATCAGTCTCCAGAAACTATTGAATATAAAGCAATCACTGGTAAGTTTGGTGAAGTTAGATACTTTATAACAACCTTAGAACAAAGTGATGCAGTAGAAAACATTCGATTTGCTGACGAGATACAAGGCAGCTGGAGCTTCTCCGAAAGAGTCCAGAGAAAACTCGATGAAAAAAGAGCGGAAACAGAAATATTTTCCTACTTAGCTCAAGGGGGAATTAGGTTTTTTAATTCAATTGTAGTCGTCCTTTTGCCAAACTCAAATGAGCAACGAGAGTTCTGGGATTTTTCTACAGTTAGTAGTCAAGGTAAAACTGTAGAAAAATGGGTTAATTTAAAACTGTACAAAAACGTTGCTAGAATTGTCATTGATGGACAACATAGATTACTTTCTCTAAAAAGATACTGGAATGCTCACACAGGCAAAGAACCATTAAATTCTCAACAGTTAAAAGATAGCTTTGATTGCTCTGAAACCTTTGATATACCAGTTGTTTACTTAGTATTTAGAGAACTTGGAAGGGTAGGCTATAGCAATGCAAGCGAAACTATTAGAGATGATATTATCAAAGCGACTCGTAATATTTTTACAGTTATAAACAAAACTGCAAAATCTATTGATAAACAAACTCAATTATTGCTAGATGACAGTAAAATATCAGCATTAATTCCCAGAAAAATTTTGGAAGAAAAAGTGCTTGAAGACAAATATGTTAAATGGTCTTCTACAAACAGTTTAAATCAAGCAGATCCTTATCTAACTACACTAAATTTAATTAGTGAATGTACTATGGAAATTTTAAAAGACTCCCCGCAAGCTTTAAAAAAATCATTTAATTCACCTAATGAGCGACAAATGGCTTTAAAAGATTACTATGATTCTCATCCTAATTTGTCACAAATAGGCACAAAAGCTGTACTTAATTGGTTTTTTAACGAACTTCAACCATTTAAGGATTGGATATCACAGCTAAATTATTTAGAGGTAGATGTGCCGATTCAACCAGATCAACCGCAGCTGAAACCTAGCCAGAAAGCAGCGATAAAAAGGTTACGGCAATCCAGTATTTTATACACAGTTTTGGGACAAAAAATACTCTTTTTTGCAGTTTCGAGATATTTACTTAGAGTAAGAAAAGAGTATCGGATTACCGCCACTCTTAGCGCTATCTCAGATAGTAAGCTAAAACGCACTTAAACCACCTAAAATAGAAATAGTAATTTTAGAAAAATCCTACTTATGCCAGCCAAAGATTTCCTAGACTTAGAAGAAAAGAAAAACTTACAAAAAGCTCTTAAAGAAGAAGAAAGAGCAGAGGTTAGGGAAAGAATTTT
>NZ_JASJFF010001104.1:0-5976 GCF_030065435.1 Microcystis sp. M53603_WE2 | reverse complement strand
TTGGATGTATATCGCTATGATGGGGGCAGCCGGCTTGAAAAAAGCGACAGAAGTGGCAATTTTGAACGCTAATTATCTGGCTTTTCATCTGGAGTCGGCCTATCCAGTGTTATTTAAGGGTAGCGCGGGAACGGTTGCCCACGAGTGCGTTATTGATTTACGTCCCCTGAAAAAACAGGCCGGCATCGAGGTGGAAGATGTGGCAAAACGTTTGATGGATTTCGGTTTCCACGCGCCGACGGTTTCTTGGCCCGTGGCGGGTACAATGATGGTGGAACCCACGGAAAGCGAATCTTTGGGGGAATTAGACCGTTTTTGTGAAGCTTTGTTAACTATCTATCAAGAAGTACAAGCGATCGCTAATGGGAGCATGGATCCCCACGATAATCCTTTGAAAAATGCCCCCCACACAGCCGCAGTTTTAACTGCCGATGATTGGAGTCGTCCCTATTCCCGTCAACAGGCAGCTTACCCGCTTTCTTGGCTAAAAGATTATAAATTCTGGCCGGTAGTGGGACGGGTTGATAATGCTTACGGGGACAGAAATCTGGTTTGTTCCTGTGAGGGTATGGACGCTTATAAGTAGGGTTTGCGGCAAAGAGTTTTTCCTGGGGCAGGGTGTGGGGTGTGGGGTGTAGGGTGTAGGGTGTGGGGTGTGGGGAGAATAAAGCTGCCTCCTGACTCCTATCTCCAGCAATCCTATCTCCTGATTCCTGACTCCTATCTCCTGTCTCCTGACTCCTGACGACCGGCTCCTGACTCCTAACAAAGGCCTATTTTAAACACCTCTTGTGCCACTCGCTCGCAACTGCCTACTGTTCCTAAACCGGCTTTAGTTTCTGCGTATTCATCTAACATTTTTTGGCGACGTTGCTGATTTAATAATAAATCTAGACATTCCTGCATAATTCTCTCTGGGTTAGCTTCCTCTTGTAATAATTCGGGAACAATTTCTCGCATTAAAACTAAATTTACCGGTGAGACAAATGGTACAGAAAACTTCATAATATTGCGGGCAATCCAAGCAGTAACTGCACTTAAACGGTAAACCACCACCTGCGGCACGTTTAACAAAGCAATTTCGAGATTAACTGTACCAGACTTAGCCACAGCCAGATCGGCAGCGGCAATCGCTTCTAAAGTCTGATCTCGTTCCATAATCACCGCATTTAATCCATATTCCTCTACTAATTCTCGCATTTTTGGTTCGTATAAAGCTAGGGGAACGGGAATTAAAAACTTAATATCGGGAATTTTTTCCTGTAATTTTTGGGCAGCAGCGCACACCGTCGGCACGAGATATTTAAACTCCTGTTGACGGGAAGCAGGTAACAAAGCGATCACCGTTTCTTCGGGTTTTATTGCCCATTTTTGCCGCATTTCTTGCCGATTGGGAGCATTTGCCATACGATCAACTAAAGGATGTCCCACCCAAGTTACTGGTAAACCTTTTGTTTCAAAAAAACGAGCTTCGGCGGGAAAAATTGCCAATAATTTATCCGTGACGGCGATTAATTTTTCCGTATTAAATAACTTTTCTGCTGTGGCCCTGAGTTTAGCTGAGGGGATATTTTCTTCTGACCAAATCCACACCTGTGGGGCAATATAATAAATTATTGGCACCTGGGGAATAATTTTTTTAGCCGATTGACCGATCGCCACATTTGCCCCCACATAATCAATTAAAATAATCAGATCAGGGGGATGATCTCTAAAAAACTCTTTTGCTCGTTTTTGTAGTTGTAAAGTTGGCCAAATAAAGGGGATAGATTCAATTAATCCCATGGCAGCCAGTCGAGTGGTTTTACCCAACATTTTTGCTCCGGCTAACTCCATGCGATCGCCACCTAGTGCAAAAATTTCTAACTCAATTTCTTGGGTTTTAGCTAGTTTAAAAAGGGATTCAATCAGCATGGCTGCCTGTAAATCACCCGATACCTCACCCGTACTAATAAATATACGCATTTGGATAATTATTTGATAATAAAAGAATTCAGGAGACAGGATTCAGGAGTCAGGAGTCAGGAGATAGGAGATAGGAGATAGGAGATTATTTTTATTTATTCTTCCCACTTCCCCACTTCCCCATCACCCCACACCCCACACCCCACACCCTACACCCCACACCCTACACCCCACACCCTACACCCTACAGACTGTTCCTCAATAAATTATTTCCCCGGAATTAAACCGCGACGTTTTTCTCCGGTGGTAGAGGATTGTAAAAATTGACAGAGATGTTGAACATGGGGGTTATCGGTTAAGAGAGAAACTTGTTCTAAAGCCTCCTGAAGATTTATATTAGAACGATAGATAATCCGAAAAGCTTTTTTCAGTAAAGCTAGATCTTCATCGGTAAAACCGGCCCTTTGTAAACCGACTAAATTAAGAGTTCGCACGCGACAGGGATTGCCTTCCACTAAAGTAAAAGGGGGAACATCGCGATCAATACGACTCATTCCTCCTAACATGGCCATTTTGCCAATATGAACAAATTGATGTACTCCTAAAACCCCCCCGATAACTGCTTTTGATTCGATCTGGACATGACCAGCCAAGGCGACACTATTAGCGATAATAATGTTATCTTGCAAAATACAATTATGGGCAACGTGAACATAGGCCATTAATAAATTATTATTGCCAATTTGGGTAACTTCTCCCGTATCCGTGGCACGATTAATCGTGACAAACTCGCGAATTTGGTTATGATCACCAATTTCTACGCTACTTTCGCCCCCTTTATACTTTAAATCCTGTGGTTCATTACCAATAACAGCCCCAGAAAAAATATGATTACCCTTGCCAATTTTAGTCGGACCTTCAATGACCACATGGGCATCAATAATTGTATCAGCTTCAATTTCCACATTGGCCCCGATCACAGCATAGGGACCAACTTTAACCTTGGGATCAAGTTTTGCCGACGGATGGATAACCGCAGTGGGGTGGATTAACGTATTCAAAGGGAAGTCTCCCGCGCTCAACTTCGTCACTGTATGAATCATGGTATAGCTTATCCTATATTGGACAGATTGTGATCAAGATTGATAGCGGTTGCTTGCGGAGGGGACGACTTTAATGGGGAACCAGAACCCGATAAACTATTAACCAGATTCTCTTGGTTCCTTCGTCCCTCCCATCCTGATAAAAAATATATGAGCAATAATAGACCTAAAATTATAGTCTTAGATGACGACCCGACAGGTTCCCAAACAGTCCATAGTTGTCTGTTATTGATGCGGTGGGATGAAGATACTCTCCGCTTAGGATTGGCAGATAATGCGCCAATTTTCTTTGTTTTGACCAATACTCGCGCTTTAACCCCCGAAAAAGCCGAGTCTGTCACGCGAGAAGTCTGTCATAACCTGAAAACTGCCTTAACTAAAGAGGGAATCGAGGATTTTTTGGTGGTTAGTCGTTCCGATTCTACCCTGCGCGGGCATTATCCGATCGAAACTGATGTTATTGCCGAAGAATTGGGCGGTTTTGATGCACATTTCCTGATTCCAGCCTTTTTTGAGGGAGGTAGAATCACCCGTGATAGTATTCACTATTTAATCATCGATGGCGTTCCCACTCCCGTCCACGAGACGGAATTCGCTCGCGATTCGGTTTTTGCCTACCATTACAGTTATCTGCCGGATTATGTGGAGGAGAAAACGAAAGGTAAAATTAAAGCAGATGATGTGGAAAGATTTTTACTGGCAGATATCCGTCAAGGTAGTTTAGAACGACTGCAAAAGCTCAAAAATAATCAATGTGGGGTGGTAGATGGGGAAACTCAAGCGGATCTCGATCGCTTTGCTGAAGATATTTTAACCGCCGCAGGGGAAGGAAAAAAATTTTTATTCCGTAGTGCCGCCAGTATTCTAACTTCTTTGGCTAATTTAGGAACTCAACCGATCGCACCGGAATCTATGGGTAAGTATAAGCCCACGGGGGAAGCCGGGGCAATTATCGTCGGTTCCCACGTCAAAAAAACTACCCAACAATTAGATGAACTGCTTCAACAACCCAACACCGTCGGAGTTGAAATCGATGTGACGGCATTGCGCGATCGTCCTGACCAACGAGAGCAACTCCTAGCACAAGTTCTGGAAAAAGTCAAGCTTATTCACAAAAATAAACAAACCCCCGTGATCTATACCAGTCGGCAAGAGTTAACCTTTGCTTCTGTGCAGAAACGTCTTGATTTTGGGGTTGCCGTCTCCACCCTGTTAATGGACATTGTTAAGGGTTTACCCAGTGATATCAGTTTTTTAATCAGTAAAGGCGGAATTACTTCCAATGATGTCTTAAGTACGGGTTTAAGCCTGCAATCGGCCCGTTTACTCGGTCAGATTCTCCCCGGTGTCTCCATGGTTCGCACAGCAGCCGATCATCATCTCTTTCCTAATTTACCTGTGGTTCTTTTCCCGGGTAACGTCGGTGATGTCCAAGCTTTGGCCACAGTTTATCAACGTTTGTGTCAATAGGAGGCAATCAGTAATCAGTGAGCAGTGAGCAGATGTGAGTTTTCAGGTTCTTCGTTCCGCTGCGCTAATTATGCCCAAATTGAGGTGATTAAACCGCACAGTGCGGTATTAGGTATGATTAAGGGGGTGTTAGACCGATGGAGGTGGGATAGTAAGATAGAGGAGGGTGCTAGACCGCAGAGAGCGGTATAATTAATAGTTATGCGGCTTCAGTTATTGGTTGCAGAAGTAATTGGTAGGCTATCTGTTGGTGTCCACAGTTAACTTAACTGTAGTTATCGACTCCACGGTTCTTCAAGCATTTATGAGAAAAAAATATGAGAAAAAAAAATGCAATTTTCAGTTTTTTGCTTGGCACTGTACTTATAGCTTTTATGGTAATTTTCGGAAACCTCTATCTTAATCTTATTCATCTAGATTTTCCTAGAGACACGTCTGGGACGTCTACGGCTCCGCCTCCGACTATGCCTGCGACCTCCCTGGGCGTTGTGGAAGAGATAGTGAGTAATCTTGAATGGGGAAACATTGCGTTTGATACACCCAAGAAAATGAAGTTTGAAGAACCTAAAACTATCGAGTTACTTCTATCACCAACCAAATCTGTCCAAGAGCTTCAATCTTCTTTGAAGTCTCGTGAACAAACTGAGTCAGCACGGATACAAATATCAAATCGAATGGAAGCAGACCTTTCGGGACTAGGTTTTAAGATTGAGGCATTAGTTCCACAGGAACAGGCTGTTTATAGAGGTAAAACAACGCAGTGGAAATGGGAAGTCACCCCGACGAAAGATGGGGATCAGAATCTGTATCTTACGCTGTCAGCCATTATCAATGTATCGAATCAAAAAGTGCCACTTGTGATACGAACATTTGATAAGACAATTGAAGTAGAGGTTTCTGTAGGTCAGCGTATCTCAACTTTTGTTGCGGGTAATTGGCAGTGGTTATGGGCAAGTATTCTTGTACCACTATCTCCTTTTCTCTGGAAGTGGTATCAAAAAAAGCGGGGCAAAAAGCAGCCGCCTAACAACCCTGGTGCAGCGGATTGACTCAAGCCGCCTAGGTGAGATGCTAAAGATCTCGGCAACTGCTGAACGTGGACGTTAGACCTCAATCTTTCTCTGGAGGAGCAGTTGAAAGTGTATCTGTGGGTTACGATCGCTTTTTCAACCACCTTATCACTAGCTAATCTTCTTGGCTATCAAGGATTAAAGCGTCAAGAGAATTGGGAAAATCACCTCGCTCAACCATTTTTGTGAAAACTTTGTAACAATCATTTTTATCCCCTTGTTTGCGAGGATAGCCTAGCCATAAAACAAAAATAGCTTTATACTCCTTGGTTTGTATAGTGCGATCGCCGCTCTTGTAGGGTGCGTTAACGAAGTGTAACGCACCTAATCTATGGTTATTCAATAATTGATGTAATGGTGGATTACGCTGCGCTAATCCACCCTACGGGGGGTTAAAATTATTATTCTTCCCCTATTTTTTCGGTTAT
>NZ_JASJFF010000301.1:0-3509 GCF_030065435.1 Microcystis sp. M53603_WE2 | reverse complement strand
TTGAGCAGGAGAGATTCTAAGTCCGGTGGTGGTGTCCGATAGGCTGCATCCCCATAATAGGCAGTTTGTACCGCTTTAATCACTGAGTTCATCGAGTTTTTCCGTCATACACAGTATCCTGCTTTTGATTTTAACGTAATCGGGTTGACCGATTGCGTGGGGGTATTTTTAGCTAGGTTCGTCCCCAAGAATCTCTCATCGACTGCTAGAAAATTGACATCTCCCCGTTCTCAAGAGATGGGAATTCTCATCGGTGATCCTAAATCTGGTTATTAAAAACTGATTATTTATTCCCCCTTTTGCCTATTCCCTGTTGCACGAGTGCCTGTCCTTATAAGTAGCCTATAATCAACGGATTTGGTATGACTAGAAGCGGGTTGAAACCGGGCTTCTACTCGATTACGATATATTTTAGAAAGCCTGTCTAACTTATATTGTTGAGGCATCGTCAAAGATACTCTATCCACCTTATCTAGAGAAACCGCCGGAACGGGCAACACCAGAACAAATGTCAAATCCTGTCATCAGCTGCCCGCGCATTTAAATTGCTTGTTCAGATGAGGCACTCTTGCACTCTTGCAACAGTAAAAGGATTGAGGGAGATGTAGCTCATCTAAGGATAGGCGGTTAAGATGCGTCTTAGCTTACCCAACTTCACGGCGGGTTAATGGTAAGTGTTCAAAGTTAATCGGTCTGATTTTCCCCTGAGTAAGGAAGATTTATCGAAACTAAGTAGCTGGTTATAATTAAATTAAAAATGGATTTTAAGTTCGATCCCCCCTTAATCCCCCCTTGATAAGGGGGGTGCCGATCCCCCCTTAGTCCCCCCTTTAATCCCCCCTTGATAAGGGGGGTGTCTGATAATTTTTAACGCCTACCTACTTATCACAAACAATGCTAACCCATGAATCATATTTTTTCTGCTATTGATTTTCAGGCAATTAAAAATAACCCTAACTTTAAGGAAGACAGCGTTAGAGAAGTGATTATTTTACCTCTTTTAACAAGTTTGGGCTACCAAGAGGATAATATCGAAAGAAGTAAAACCCTACGGCATCCCTTTTTAAAGGTTGGCAGTAAAAAACGTCCGATAAATTTAATTCCTGACTATGTTCTCAAAGTTAATCAAAGTTATGCTTGGGTATTAGAGGCTAAAAAACCAACGGAAAATATCTACGAAGGTGATTCAGTAGAACAGGTCTATAGTTATGCGAGTCATCCTGAAATCAGAAGTAATTATTTTGCTCTTTGTAATGGCCTAGAATTTAGTTTATTTAAGACCCTCGATACCAGTACACCTATCTTATATTTTTCTCTTGATGCAATTACCTATAGTTGGCAAGAGTTGACCCAGTATTTAGCCCCAGATAGATTTCAAGTGGGGAAAAGTTTTAGTTATCAAAGCCATTCCCCAATCAGTCGCAAAACTTTTGACTACTCAAGTCGTCCCTTATTAAACCCAATTGAAGTCAAAAAAAGAGCAGCTAAAAGACATTTTGGTGTGCATGGATATTTTACTAAACAAGCATGGAATGTGGTGGCAGAATATATTAAAAACTTTAGTCAACCGGGAGATGTCATTCTTGATCCTTTTGGCGGTAGTGGAGTGACGGCAATTGAAGCTTTAATGAATAACCGCAAAGCGATTAGTATTGATATTAACCCTCTGGCTATTTTTCTTGTTAATTCTTTAATTAGTCCCGTTGATTTTGATGATTTAAGTCAGGCTTTTGAACGAGTTAAATTAGCCTACCAAGAGCGAGAACCGCAAACCAAAGAAGCAATAACAAAGGCACTCAATACCTATCCCTATCCCGAAGGATTGAAACTGCCTAAAGGTTCTGATGTGGCTACTGTTGAACAGTTATTTAGTAACAAACAATTAGCTCGACTAAGTTTATTAAAACATTTGATTAAACAAGAACTAAACGAGAATATTAGGGAGTCTTTATTGTTAATGTTTTCTGGCTTATTAACTAAAGCTAATTTAACTTATCATAACAATAATCAAAGACCTGCATCTGGACAAGGAAATGCTTCAGTTTTTCAATATTACCGTTATCGCATAGCACCTCAACCTGTAGAAATTGATATTTTCACTTACTTTGAATTGAGATTTAAAAAGATAGTTGCTGCTAAAAAGGAGATGACGTATTTTATTAATAAAAACACCATCAACTATGCCAAAATTGTTAAAGGAACAGCGACAGACTTAAGTTTTATTGAAAATGAAAGCGTTGATTATATTTATACCGATCCTCCCTACGGAAAGAAAATTCCCTACTTAGATTTATCAATAATGTGGAATGCTTGGTTAGATTTAGAAGTGACGGAAAAGGACTATCAATTAGAAGCTATTGAAGGGGGAACAATCCAAAAAAGTAAACAGGAATATAATCAATTAATTGCCCAAAGTATTCGAGAAATGTATCGAGTTTTGAAATTTGAGCGATGGTTATCCTTTGTCTTTGCTCACAAAGATCCTGAGTTTTGGCATTTAATTTTAGATACCGCAGAAAGTTGCGGATTTGAATATGTGGGAGCAGTGCCACAAAAAAATGGCCAAACTAGCTTTAAAAAGCGGCAAAATCCCTTTACAGTTTTATCAGGACAGTTAATTATTAATTTTCGGAAAGTTCCTACTCCCAAAGCGGTAATGAAAGCTAACTTAGGCATGGATATAACCGAGATTGTCATGCAAACTGTTGAAGGAATTATTGCTAAAAATGATGGGGCAACCCTAGAACAAATTAACGATGAATTGATTATTAAAGGTTTGGAATTAGGGTTTTTAGATTTACTAGCCAAGGAGTATTCAGACTTGACTCCAATTTTGTTAGATAATTTTGATTATGAGGAAAAAACTGAATTATATACCATCAAAAAAGACAGTAAGTTTAAGTCAAAAATCGATGTTAAATTGAGAATTAAATACTATTTGATTAGCTATTTGAGAAGGATGGAAAGAGATAATAAAAGCTCTAGTTTTGATGATATTGTTTTTAATATATTACCTCTGTTAAAAAATGGCACAACTCCCGAAAATCAGACGATTCTAAGCGTCCTCGAAGATATTGCCCAGAGAGTTGGTGATGATAACTGGCGCTTAAAACAAGAAGGACAATTGAGTTTATTTTAAATCCAGTGGCAGCACACTTTGTTCTTTTTGTCAAAAAAACTTTCTCTTTGCAACAAAACTACACAATTAATTGATCAACGGGTTGGCTTAAAAAAGGCTCTTTAACTGCCAGTTGTTGCTGTTGCTGAATAGGTGAGTGTAGATTTAGCAAGGGTTTTCAGGCTCACCAGACAGCTAAAAACCCAAAAAAGCACAGAACATCCCATCATTTCATACTGCGAAATTATACCTGAACTTCCCCCGTATAAATATACTAGCTATGGCTCAAAGTCTTACAGAGCCTGAGTTAAAGCAATGTAATACTAATAAACTACTGGGTACAAACTCCTGAAATCCTTACGCAGACAGGGTTTGAGGCAAAATTTTTCAA
>NZ_JASJFF010000249.1:0-3696 GCF_030065435.1 Microcystis sp. M53603_WE2 | reverse complement strand
AGCCTAATAACCCTATCTACCTGTGGCTATTGGCTATGGTCCTGGCCTGACTGGATTTGTTTTAGTGCTAATGTCCTCGCTTTACATTTATCGGGGACAGTTATCCACGATGCCTCTCATAATTCTGCCCATAGCAATCGGCTATTTAATGCTATTTTAGGTCATGGTAGTGCTTTAATGCTCGGTTTTGCCTTTCCGGTCTTCACTAGAGTCCATTTACAGCACCACGCTCACGTTAACGATCCCGAAAATGATCCAGATCATTTTGTCTCCACCGGTGGCCCTTTGTGGATGATTGCGGCCAGATTTTTTTATCACGAGATTTTCTTTTTTAAGCGGCAACTCTGGCGGAAATACGAACTGCTGGAATGGTTCCTCAGTCGTCTTTTTGTTGCTACCATAGTCATCGTCGCCTGTCAATACGGTTTTATCAGCTATGTGATGAATTTTTGGTTTGTTCCCGCTTTAGTGGTGGGAATTGCCCTCGGTTTATTTTTCGATTATCTCCCCCATCGTCCTTTCCAAGAGCGCAATCGTTGGAAAAATGCCCGAGTTTACCCCAGTCCCCTCTTAAATCTGCTGATTTTAGGGCAGAATTATCATCTCGTGCATCATCTCTGGCCGTCGATTCCCTGGTACAAATACCAACCGGCATACTATGCCACTAAACCGCTTTTAGATGCGAAAGATTGTGAACAGTCTTTAGGTTTACTGCAAGGTAAGAATTTCTGGAGTTTCCTCTACGATGTCTTCTTGGGGATTCGCTTTCACTCCCATTCTTCTAAATCTAGCTCATAGCATTTATCGTAATGGTGAGGTACAAGGTTTTCGTTTTGGGGAGTCGGTGGTCGATTTTATGAGAAACTTTGTATCTGTACCGGTTTTGTTGTCAACTTGATTTTTTGAAGGAGGATTTTATGGGTCAACATTGGGGAAAAGCCTTAATTTTAACAACAACTTTCTTGACAATTAACATCGATTATGCTAAGTCTTTAACCTTTGGTGAGGCCGTGGGTATTGGAGCGGGGGCTTTGTTAATCAACCGGGCGGTACAGGATAATAGACAACGTTATCGATTTGTGCCACCAGAGCAAGAATTTCAGCGCGGACTAGAGGACGGTTTTAACTTTGCCCGCTATGATAATCCGCGCAATTCTAGAGACTACGATGACGGTTTTATCGAGGGAAGAAGACGGCGGGAGTCGGGTTGGTCCAGTCCCAACCGGAGAGGTTGATTATTTTTTTGGTCTGCGTCCCACTTCGGCGGTTTCTTGAATGGAAAATATCCTCAATTTACCGTCGATGGGAGCGACTTTAGCCACCGCTTCCGATGCCACTATATAGTTATCACCCTCGGTGTTGGTAATATTGACTACCCGCTCGCGAGTGATAATCGCCATCTCGTTATTTGCAAGAATATCCACGTCCCAATTCTCAGAAAGAACCTCTATACTTTTAATATTTTTGTAGGATTCCTCTAAAAATATTTTATGTTCCGTGATGCCATTTAACTCAAAAATTTCGGTACTAGCATCGGTTTTAATGGTCAATTGCGAGGAAATAAACGGGGCATAGTGTTTGAGGATTAGGGCGATATTTTTATCTTTAATGGCGGTTTCAATGTCTTGAATCATTGCTTTAATTTCCGCTTCCTTGATTGTTTGTCCCCCATCGCGATTACTCGATTGTTTCACTGGCACTATCGAGGGATTAGCATGGACAAAAGCGGGGGAGATGCCGGGGAGAAGGGATAAACCGAGCAATAGAACAATTAATTGGGGAGAACGCATAATTTAATAAACTTGGTAAATTCAACCCGAATCATAGCATTTTCTCGTTACCGAATAAATCCTCAAGGTGAAAGTCCCTAGTTAGGGAAGCTAAGAGAGCAAAATTCTGACTGTGCAAAGTCTAGGTTGATCCTTTAGCTATTTTTGCGTTATATTTCCAGAATAACAGGGGTATGATCGCTAGGTTTTTCTTGTTTTCTGGGTTCTCGATCGATCAGACAATTAACGGCTTTTTCGTATAGCTGAGGAGTTAAATAAAGATGATCGATTCGCCAACCTCGGTTACGAGCAAAACCACCGCTGCGATAATCCCACCAACTATAATGTCCCGCTGCCGAGGTGAATTTTCTAAAGGCATCTTGTAAGCCAATTTCTAAGACCTTTTCTAAAGCTTCTCTTTCTTTAGCTGAAGACATAATATGATTTTCTTTGCCCTTGGGATCATAAATATCTTTATCTTCTAAGGCAATATTAAAATCTCCGCAGATACATAATTCTTCAGGTTGAGAATTAATAATTTTATCTAGATATTTCCTGAGAGTTTCTAACCATTTAAGCTTATAAATATACTTGTCACTATCTAGGGAAGAACCATTAGGAACGTAGAGATTAATAATCCGAATATCGCCGATTACTCCAGTAATTAGCCGTTTTTGTTCGTCTAGTTCTCCTGTTAAATTTTCGCCGATAATTGGACTAAATCCCACAGTGATATCGTCCATGGGTTTCTGGCTAAAAATCGCCACACCATTATAGGATTTTTGTCCAGAAATATAGAGATGATAACCCAAAGATTCAAAAGCTTCTCTGGGAAAATCTCGATCGATTACCTTAGTTTCTTGCAAGCACAAAACCTCAACGGGATTGAGTTGTAACCAATTAATTACCTGCTCTTGTCGGCTGCGAATCGAGTTGACATTCCATGTGGCGATTTTCATAGCTAAAAACCGATAATTTTTCTCACACTTCCTCAGCAAAACTGGTGCGACGCACAAACTCAAAGGGACCGGCGATCGAACCCCAGACTAATTGATCGGTTTCGGGATCTAAACCGCGATCAACGCTAATTAATCCCCGTTCACTAATTTCAAAACTATTATCTAAATAAGTCATTCTATCTTTGCGAAAGACTAAACATTGTTTACCCGGTTTTACCACCCCTTTAAAACTGTTACCTGTCCAAGTGACATTCATATCACAACCCAGCATCGGTTCTAATAAGTCTAAGCTGAGATTTTTGAGACGTTGGGGTTCTCTAGAAGCACCAAAAAAGTTAGCTTCCTCTTTAACTTTAAAGTTTTCTAGTTCAATATGATCATCGACTACCGATAATTTAAATACTCGCAAACGATAGGGAGTATTGAGCATAAAATCGTAGGCCTGCTCTAAAAATAAGCTGGTTCCATTCAGTAATTCATCGGGCAAAGGGCGCATACACACGCGAATATGGGCAAAAAAAGGCGGATTAGCAAAAGCTTGTTCTTGATTACTAAAATCCGCCGCCATCCAGCGCGCTAGGGTTTTTATATCCGTGGGATGAGTCATAGTTTTTGAGATGTGAATGGCTATTAGCTATCAGCCATCAGCTAGTTAATCGCTCTGATAAATTTTCACTGATTACTGATAACTATGCCCCGACAATTGTTATTGTGCGATTACTTTAATTTCGATATCGGCATTAACTTCGGGATGGAGTTTGACTTGTACTTTATAGACTCCCAATTGACCGATATCGGGGACGGTAATACCACGGCGATCGATTTCTAATTTAGCATTTTCTAGAATAACCGTAGCCACATCTTGACTGGTGACAGTACCGAAAATTGCCTCGTTTTCACCCACCTGTTTAGGGATGCTGTAGGGACTGAGTTTTTCGATCGCAGTTTTTCTGGTTTCCGCTTCTTGT
>NZ_JASJFF010000840.1:0-4077 GCF_030065435.1 Microcystis sp. M53603_WE2 | reverse complement strand
GCTTATGGAATCGTGAAATGCTTATCGGGCAAGACTTTTAGGGCTATTTTGCGGATATTCTATCAGTATAGACCTCGTTTCCACACAGAAACCAGAAGAGCCAACGCTGCAATTAATATCAAGGTCGCCGGTGGGCAATCGGAGACTTTAAACGGGCGTGGAGGACAGCATAAGACTTCTGTTAAAGAAGCAGCATCCCGTGAAGCGTCAACCCAGCGGTCGGTCGTTCAATTAAGTTTGTTTGATCTGCCGGTCATCACCGTCCGGCCCCGGCGGTGAGGATGTCAATTTCATCCCACTCGAAAAGTTGCGGGGTCGTCATTATCGATAGTCGATCGCCTATAATCCGATTTTAAACTAACTTTTTGACAGCTGCTACTAACTGCTCGATTTCTGAGGGCAAAGTGAAATAGTGGACACAGGCACGCACACAGAGGGGGTCGAGGAGAGTTCGCAGTAAAAACCCTTGTTTTTCTAGCTGTTGCACTAACTTTTGTGGGGTGATGGCCGAGTCAATTTGAAAGGAAACTAAACCGGATTCCGGCGGAGAATTTTTTAAACATTTCACCCCTTTAATCGTCTTTAATTCTTCCCAGAGATAAGCCGCTAATTGACAAATCTTTTCGTATCTTTGTCCCCCATCACCCCAGGCGTTATGTACCGCAATAGTTGCCCTTAAACCCTCAAATTGGGGATAGGCAGAAGTGGCCACTTCAAAGCGTCTGGCATCCGGTTTCCAACCGATAGGCTGTCCTCGGTTATCTGTTTCAATGCCGCGCCAACCGATAAAAGTGGGCCGTAAACTAGGGAAAATTTCGGGACGAATATACAATCCTCCCACACCAGCCGGTCCACACCACCATTTATGACCCGTAAAAGCATAACAATCGGCGGCAGTAGCGCTTAAATCCAAGGGCAAACAACCCACGGATTGGGCAGCATCCACCACCACTAAAACGGGTTTTTCGGTGACAGAATTATCATGACAAAGTTGCGAGATTTCCTTGAGGGGTAAAACCTGTCCGGTATTCCAGAGAACGTGACTAACCACCAAAACCCTAGTTTTTGGCCGTAAATGAGCGGAAATCACTTCTATCGGGTTGCCACCGTTTAAAGTTTCCCGAATAGGACAAGTGGAGATTTCCAGATGATAACGACGGGCAATTTCTTGAACCGTGGCGATAATTCCGGGGTGTTCACAATCGGTCAGTAAAATATGTTCCCCCGCTTGCCAATCAACTCCCCAGAGGGCGATATTACAGCCTACAGTGACATCCTCGGTGATAGAGAGGGTGCTGGGGCTGATTCCCAACTCCTGAGCCATTTCTTGCCTGAGAAGTTCCGTTTTTCCGGTAATCCAATCGTTTACCCGTCCTGAAAAAGGCCCCTTTTGTTGGAGAAAATTATGGGCATCGATAATCGCTTCTAATCCCGCCTTGGGCAAGGTTCCCTGACCACCGAAATTAAAGTAAACTTTATTGCTAAGTCCCCGAAATTCCTGTCTTTGTTCGGCTAAATCCGGTTTACTAACGGCGTAATCGAGGCTATTTTCGTCTAAATTCTGCATAAGCGAGGAGATGGGGGGTCAGTTATCAGTTATCAGTTATCAGTTATCAGTTATCAGTTAGAAGGTGTTGGGTTTTGGGGTTTTCGGGTTTTAGTTGAATTCCCCATTTCCTGACGACCGACGACCGAAGGCTGAATTCTATCGACGGATTAAGTCGCAATTGTCACAATAGTATTAGAGTAGAGGAAACATACTTGGGAATGTTTTCTTTTTTTAAGTTTATTATTTTTTACTTTACCTCACAGGTCCAGGAAAGCTTAACTTTTCTCCTTGATAGAATGCTACTGACCGATGATCTACTTCTAGACTACCAACGTTGTCAACGCCGTGCGTTTTTAAATCTCTACGGCAATAGCCAAGAAAAAGACCCTGAGCGAGATTTTTTGCTTAAATTGCGCCAGGAGAGTCAAATTCACGTTAAAAAAGTCCTGCAAGACTCCTATCCCGATTATTGTTCCCTGACTACTCCCAGCACGGATATTTTAGCCGCCGCTAGGGAAACGGAAGCTTTGATGGGTCAGGGAGTATCCTGTATTTATCACGGAGTCCTTTTACAATCTGGCTATCCCGTCTCTTTAACCGGTTCCCCGCATTTATTAATTAAACAGGCAGGAGAGTCGAAATTTGGCGATTGGGTTTATTATCCCCTCAATATTCAACTCGGTCGCCGTCCTAAGCCTGAATATAAGATGCTGGCTACTTTTTACGCCTATTTATTAGCCAGTATGCAGGGAGTTTTTCCCAATTACGCAGAAATTGTCCTACGTCGTCATAATCGCTATCGGGTGGAATTGAATCTCTGGTTAACTAAACTAGAGGAAATAATCAAAAAGTTCGGCGCAATGGTGATTAATCACCAAGAACCAGAAGTTTTTATCTCGCGTCAGCGTTGCAGTTTATGTCATTGGTATAGTCACTGTTATGGTATCGCCCAAGCGAGTCAACATCTTTCTTTAGTCCCGGGGGTGACTCCCAGTCGTTACCAATTTTTACAGTCTTTGGGGGTTTCAACTATGGAATCCCTGGCGCTTACCTGTCCTACCCGTATGGGGGAGGGGATGGGGTTAGAGGTGGCTAATCAGTTACAATTACAGGCCCAAGCAATTATTGAAAATCGGGCCTTTCGCAAAAGCAACGGCAAAACTGCTTATTTGTCTCCCCTACCGAGGGCCGAGATTGAATTTTATTTTGACATCGAAGCGGAACCAGAACAGAATTTAGATTATCTTTTGGGGATTTTACGGGTTGATTATCGAGTTAATACCCAGCAATTTTATCCCTTTTTGGCAGAAAAGCCAGAAGATGAAGGCAGGATATGGCAGGAATTTTTAACCTTAGTCATGCAGGATTATCAAGCACCAATTTTTCACTTTTCTGAGTACGAAGTGGAAACAATTAAGCGATTAGGTTATCTTTATAAAACCCCTTCTTCTTTGATTAATCAGTTAGTTTCTCGCTGTTTTGATCTGCACTATCAGGTAGTTAATTCGGTAACTTTTCCCGTGGAAAGTTATTCTTTAAAATCCCTCGCTAACTGGATTGGCTTTCAATGGCGCGATCGAGGAGTAAGCGGGGATCAATGCGTTTGGTGGTATGACCAGTGGTTAAAAACAGGAGATCGGACTTTATTGGCGGCTATTTTGCGTTACAATGAGGATGATTGTCGCGCCACCTTTAGACTAAAAGATTGGCTCGTAAACTTTTTAATTTGATTCTAAAGATTTATGACAAATAGGGGGGAATGTAGCCGCTGCTACCCGTAGCCGTCAAGGGAAAATGATAGGCTATGGATGTGAAGACAGTCCCCTCACCCAATGGTGATCCCCATGTTCTCCCCACTTTTTCCGCTTCTACTCCTACTGCTTTCCTTCCTTAGTCTTCTCTGGTATCAAAAGACCGATAATGATATTTTTAAAGCTCTTGCCGTTAGTAGTTTGATTTTTGCAATTATTTGGGGCTTAATTCTCGTTCATTGGTCAATTCACCTGCTGGGACTGCTGTTATTGTTAAAATTCAGAACCCCCGCTTTCAGTTTGGTGCGCGTGCCTAGATGGTGATGGTTTGACTCTAATCTTCCAACTGTCCGGTAGGTACTTCGATCGCTTGTACATCGATCGTACCGGGAGGGGTGAGAATAATAAACTTACCCCCTGCCACTTTTAACGGTTCACCACAGTTAGGACATTGGCATTCTGTGCGATTAAAACCCGTAAATTCGTAGCTGCAGACGGGACAGCTATCTTCAACTAAATTGCGTCGCAACCACCAGCGAAAAATTCCCCAAGCAATGACGGGGGAAATGATTAGAAATGCCACGAGAATTAAAAAACCATTGACTAACCAACCCAGTCCGATCGAGCCTAACAACAATCCGACTAAAATCAAAGATAAGAAACAACCCAAACCAGAATCATTGACAGAATAGCTGCGGAAAAAGTTGTTATTCACGGCTCAACCCTCGATTCATCAAAGCTGCAATTATCTTTAACCTAACACATTCCCAACACATT
>NZ_JASJFF010000243.1:0-2889 GCF_030065435.1 Microcystis sp. M53603_WE2 | reverse complement strand
GTATAACCAAAGGTATTCATCCGGTTTTTACAACTTTGTACCTGCTGTCCATCGACTAATTTTTGTTGTTCTAAAATTGACCAGTTATTGCGTCGCAAAACGCAACCGGGTTGCATGACTGGTTGGGTGACAAAAACGTTAAAGGGGTTAAGAGTGACATAAACCCGCAAATCGGTGACAATGGCACTAGCCCCAAATTGCACGCATAATTCCGCATTGGGGGCGCTGCGATCGATTACTTCTCGGGAAGCGACGTTTTCGGGGCTAAAATTAGCGGTAGAACTGAATACCAGACCGAGACCCACTCCTAGTACAAAAATACCACCAATCAGGGCAATCATGGCATAGTTTAATTTTGCCAATAGGCCTCCAGGGGACGAAGCGCGGGAGTCATCGCCATAGGAGCGGTCATAATCACGATCGCGCGATCGGGGAGGAGTATAACGAGGTCTTCTATTCATAGAAATTGCTGATTTGGCTGCTATGGCGGTCAGTCGTTAGCTATTAGCTTATCATTGTTCTATCCTAGCAACCCGGGGGATAACCGACAGGATAGGTCTGGTATAGGGCTATATCGTTTTTTTTGGGGTTAGTATGCTATGGTGGATCACTAAACAGAGTAAGTCAGCCTAATCCAAGTTTCTATGCTAGATATTAGCTAGACAAATTCGGAGCGGAGGAACCATATTTGGGGGCGTATTTCTAGATTTTTTAGCCTAGAAAAGGATATCTCTCTATCCTAGCCCGTCAGCTAACTTCGTCGGCGTGGGGGGGAAGACTGAAACATCACTACATTCCTAGTAATGTCTTGATCGGTTCAGTTATGTCGCTGGTACTACTTGATAGTCATAACTTACAGGAGACATTGTTTATGGAGATTCTCATGTCAGCTTACCGATCGCAACAATTTTAAGATTTTCCGTAGATAACCATATTTTCTATGAGTTTGCTGTACATTCGGGCAAACTTTTAGTCCTATCGAGAAACCGAAAGTAAAAACAGGATCAAAAATGCTGGAATCTTTACCAATGTGGATTGCTGCGATGACTTTTGTTGCAGTCATTGTGGTTATTATGTTCGAGTGGCTTCATATTACTGTAGCGGCTTTATTAGGAGCTTTAATCTTAGTTTTTACCCATATCATGACTCTCCAAGAGGCGGTGGGTTATATCAGTCGCAGCTATGCCACTCTCGCCCTATTTTTTGGGGTGATGGTGTTAGTGAGAGCCTTTGAACCAACGAAAATTTTTGATTATTTAGCAGCACAAATGGTGCTTTTAGCCAAGGGACAGGGCAAATTATTACTAATAGGAATTGTTGCCATTACTACCCCGATCTGTGCGGTATTGCCCAACGCCACCACGGTGATGTTGTTAGCACCTTTAATTCCCCCATTGGCACAGGATATAGGTGTGGATTTTGTGCCGCTCTTAATCCTGATGGTTTTCGTGGCCAACAGTTCCGGGTTATTAACGATTGTTGGTGATCCCGCTACTTATATCGTCGGTGATTCTATTAATATAACCTTCATGGAATACCTACAGCGTTTGAGTTTAGGTGGTGCGCTGGCAGTGATTACCATTCTGGTGATGTTACCTTGGTTATTCCCGAAAATCTGGCGGACAAAATTCGAGCATTTAGAAGAATTACCCCATCCGAAAATTAATCATCCTCGCGTCTTAGCTCTGGGGGGAATTATCGTCTTTTTAGTCTTATTTTTATTCGTCGTCGGTGAATCTTTTCCCGTACCCCTTGCTCCGGCGGCTGTTGCTTTGATGGGGGCAGCTTTAGCCCTACTTTTAGCCCAGCAATCGAAGATAGATACGGTGCATAATATTCTCCGAGATGTGGACTGGAGTACCCTATTATTTTTTATGTCAATTTTTGTCCTAATTGGCGGCTTAGAAAAAACTGGGGTAGTTAATAGTTTATCGGGATTTCTGGCGATAATTTTAGGCAAAAATATCTTTTTAGGTTCTCTAGTCTTGCTGTTTTTTGTCGGTTTTATTTCCAGTGTAGTTCCGAATATTCCCCTAGTGGTGGCCATGGTTCCACTACTGAAACAGTACCTTGTTAATGTTAATTTAGTCGGGACGGAGGTTCTTTCTCCCGATTATGCCGGTTCTTTTCCCCCGTCCGTTTTACCGCTTTTCTATGCGATGATGTATGGAGCCACCCTAGGAGGTAATGGTACTTTAGTGGGAGCTTCTTCTAATATTGTCGCCGCCGGCATCGCCGAACAACACGGGGGCAAAATTAGTTTTCATACCTTTCTGCGCTACGGTTTACCGGTGATGTTTACTCAGTTAGTCGTCTCGGCTATGTATATGTTAGTTTTCTTTGTCTAGTCTATCTCTGGGGGTATTAATGTTAAGTCCGTTTAAGATTGACAAGAACGTTAACATCGATTAACATTCTCCTATCGTGCTAGATAATCTGGATTGAGCGGCGATCATGAACAAAAAAATCTCTGTTTTAGCACCAGATTTATCCGGTGGTGGTGGCACAAGAGTCTATTTGATTGCTCAAGTCTTGCAACAGCTAAACTGTCAGGTGACGGTTTATGGTCCGATTTTTGGCCAGGAAATCTATCCCACCCCACCAGGGAATATAGCGGTGGTATCGGTCAAAGGCAATAATTATCCCCAGTTTTTTGGCCAGATCAAGACTTTACTCGATCGCCTCTCCGGAGAGATTATCTACGCGGTTAAACCCCGTCCCACCAGTTTCGGCATCGGTTTACTGAAACGTTTTTTTTCCCCACGTCCCCTAATTCTTGATATTGACGATTGGGAAATGAGTTGGTTTGGTGGCGATCGATGGTCCTATCGTCCTTATCCTCGACAATTAGCTAGGGATATCCTCAAAAAAAATGGTGCGCTTAGGGAT
>NZ_JASJFF010000270.1:0-3393 GCF_030065435.1 Microcystis sp. M53603_WE2 | reverse complement strand
CGGGGGCGGTAATTTTGCTGATGATCGTTTCACTGGGATCTACCACACTATCGTCGATGGTGGGCAGAGTGATGGTGGCTTTGTCCGCACCTGCCGCAAAGGTGGCTTGGCCTAAACTGGGATCATTGTAGTCGCTGCCGAGGGTAGCAGTACCCGCCAGGGTGTAGTTGACGGTTAAGGCACTGGAGAGGTCGCCGGTACGGGTGAGGGTAAAGACACTGCTTACTGAACCGGCTTCGTTACCATCGGTGGTTTTGGCGATTGAGATTGATTTTGTCGCGGTACCCGTATTCAGAATTAACTGCACATCTCCTACAAAACCTTCTGAAAAACCAAAGACGTACTCGCTGTTGTCAATCGTATCCAGAGTTGTCAATAAACCACCGAGGGCAAAGGCTTGACCACTTTTGGCTGTCAAGGCACTGATGGCGGCGGCGTTGAGGTCAATGGTACGAAACTGGTTATCGTCTCCATTGGTGTAGGTTCGGCTGCCATAAATAGCACCATCTCCTAAGTCAGCATAAATCGCCGTTTTACCGCTTCCCCCCGCCGTTAAGGTGGGTACCGCCGTCGTGACATCCCGTAACTCATAGGTTTCACTTGGTTGCGGACTATTGTAGTCATAGGTGTTCACCTTCAGTTGAGCGCTGATAATCGGGGCGGTCAACGTCGGCAGATTGAAAGTAAACCAGTTGCGGTGAAGTAAACTCAAATCTCCCACAAAATAATTAGTATTACCAGGATCGTGGTATCCTGTGACATCGTACCATCCCGTATCTGCCGCATCCAGGGTGATTGTGTTCAGAGGCGGCTCATCGTCAGCAATGCTTACAGTTGCACTGGCAGCTAGGTTGCCATTACCTTGACTTGCTGTAGCGGAGCCAGACTTATTGCCTAAACTGCCGGGGGTATAACTAGAGCCGGCTAAGACGGTGAGGGTGGCGGTTTCCGTGCCTTCTACGAGGGTGTCGTCAATGACATTGAGGTCAACCGTTGCGGTGGAAAAACCCGATTTAAAAGTTACCGTGGCTGGAATGGCAGTGTAATCCTTGCCATTGGTTGCCGTGCCGCTCATGGCGATATTCACCGTCAAGTCGCTGGTGGTGTCACCGGTGCGAGTGAGGGTATATTGACCATTGTTGGCGGGTTCACCAGCCACGGCATCGTTGGCTACTACTGTGATTACAGGTAAGGTAACACCGCCATCACCATAGATTTTGACATCATCAAGGTTCCACGAACTTACTGTAAATACACCAGAGCCACCAACATTGAACCCGAAACGAATTTGAGTTGAGGCACTCTTGTAGGCACTAATATCAAATTGTTGAGGGGTCCAAGCGTTATCTTGGACTCCTGGAGCCTCGTCGAAATTGCTAGGCAAAAGATTGACCCAGCTAGAACCGTTGAATATCTCAACTTTGTTCTGCATATAGGGAGTGTAGTCACTATTGAGCCAACGGGCAAATTCAAAGAACAACTGATTGGCCGTGCTGGTGTTGATAACCGGACTGGTTAAATAATAGAAGTCGTGCAAGGCTGTAGAGGCATTTCCACCAATAACAACCCCAGCTACACCATTATCGGCTGTGGGAGTATTGTCCGTTCCGGGATCAGGGTTCCCATATACGTGACCTGTAGAAGCTGTGGCAGCACCGATTTGCCATTCTGTACCCAGAGTCCAACCCTTGCTGTTATTGGCAAAATCATCCCAGAAGTAGGTGGTAAATCCTTCCTCAGAAATAATAGTTCCCGTTGCTGTATTAGGAGAACCACCAATGTAGCCCGTCCCAGAATTGACGGTTAAAATAACTGATTCGCTGTTTTCCTGTACGGTGTCAGCAATGGGATCAACCACGACCGTTGCCGTTGTCGCACCGGCGGCAAAAGTGACGGTTCCCAATTTCGTCGTCGGGTCGAAGATGACACCACTACCTGTTAATACGTTGTAATCGGCTGGGTAGCTTCCCACCGGGGCGGCGTTGGCTATGCCACTCGCCCCGAAGTTAACGGTCAGGGGAGAACTCAGGTTTAAGTTAGTGCGAGTAAAGGTGTAAACTAAGTTAGTCGTACCGTCTTCCTGCACACTGGCCGGGCTGACACTGACGGTTACGGAAGGTAAGTTAGCCCCCGCCAAGGCGTTAAACACATTGAGCCGCTTACCAGAAACCGTTTTACCGGCTAGAGCCGCAATCGGCTCTCCCGTGTTCATTAAGGCGTTTTTCACCTGTTGTGCCGTCCAGGTAGGATTTTGTGACCACAACAAAGCCGCCGCCCCTGCCACATGGGGACTGGCCATGGATGTCCCTGAAAGGGTCGCGTATCCACCACCAGGAGCTAGACTGTAAATCTCTGAACCAGGCGCACCCAAATCTACGCTGGTTAAGCCATAGTTAGAAAAAGAAGAGAGAGCATCGGTGCGGGTGGTGGAAGCAACAGAAATAATATTAGCTAGGTTGTAGCTGGCAGGATAGGAGGGGCTTGTGTCAGTGTTTTTTGCATCATTACCAGCCGCCGCAATAAATAAAGCTCCCGCCTGACCCGCAGCGTTAATCGCATCGTAGAGCGCTTGACTATAGCCTCCACCTCCCCAGGAGTTATTGGTGAGCTTAACTCCTTTGGCCGTCGCATAGTTAATTGCCAAAATAGCATTGGAGGTAGAGCCTGATCCTTGATCATTCAAAAACTTCAGGGGCATGATTTTGGCATTCCAGGCCACCCCCGTCACACCGACCCCATTATTTCCTTTGCCAGCAATGGTTCCCGAAACATGGGTTCCGTGACCATCAACATCACTGGGGTTATTGTCGTTGTAGGCAAAGTCCCAACCGCGAATGTCATCAATGTAGCCATTGCCATCGTTGTCAATGCCATCTCCAGCAATTTCCCCCGGGTTTGTCCAGATGTTGCCAACTAGGTCTTGGTGATTGTAGTCAACCCCCGTATCAATAACCCCAATCACTAAATTAGGATTGCCGGTTTGAATATCCCAGGCTTCCGGGGCATCAATATCGGCATCGGGAGTACCGGCACTTTGTCCGGTGTTATGCAATCCCCAAAGTTGATTAAAACTGGGGTCATTGGGGAACGTGGCCTGGGGAGTAAATGCACCCACCGTCCGAATATAGTCGGGTTCAATGTATTCAAAAATCGGATGGGAGCGATATTGTTTTAGAATCTTCTCCACAGAGAGCGACCCGGATAACTTCCAAATCTCTGCCCCTGTTAGTTTAATCGTCTGGGTGCTGACAGCACCAAAGAGGGACTGAAACTGAGCAACTTCGGCGCTGGTGATCCCTTGCTTGAACTTGAGAATCAGTTGATTGGGAGCATAAGGGGCAAGGGTGCTAGTTGCTGCCGGTTCTAGCTCTGAGGTGACGGGGGCAGCAGTGG
>NZ_JASJFF010000119.1:0-5731 GCF_030065435.1 Microcystis sp. M53603_WE2 | reverse complement strand
CCTCACTGGTGAGATAATCGCGCCAATCAATGGCTTGAATGCCATCATACAGTTCCTTCCCATCCCCACAGGGAATTTCGGCAATGGGAACCAAAACCCGAAAAATAATTCTTGACCAAAGATTGACTCGATAGAGTAGGGCCAGATCTCCCTGAAAATGGACTCCGGTGAATACGGGTTTCACTTCTTTGGCCCCTAGGCATTCTAATTCCCTAGCGGCAATTTCTTCTAGTCCCCTCGCGGTAGTAGCAAAATAGGATCGAGTCATTTCAGTTATCAGTTATCAGTTTTCAGTTTTCAGTTTTCAGATGTGAGTTATCAGTTATCAGTTTTCAGTTTTCAGTGACTAGCGCCGGTCGTTGGTAGCTTGAAATCAGAAAGATTTTAATTTTTATCCCCTTGTAAATTCCTATCTGATTCGTTCTTTCTTTATCTTGCAGGTAGTCGGCGATCAAATCAAGTTTTTGTTAGGAAATATTAAGGGTTTCTCCCAATCAAGACTAGACAGCATTCTCTGAGAAAATAATGTAGGCGCTCATTATCGTTAGGGAAATTTTTCTCGCGAGTTGCCTGAGCTATATTTGCTAGTTCGGTTTCCCCTATCTCTATATTATCCAGCCAATTCTTAAAATCTTGCTGCCTAATGTACTGCATAAAGTTTCTTGGATTATCTATACATAATTTGAGTAATTCTGGGATATTGTTAACGTCTTTTCTTCCACCATTGTCTAAGTTAAAATAGAAAGGTGGATTATATTCTGGATTTCTACTGTAATTTTGAATTTTATTAAGAAGATTTTTAAAACAATCATTAATAAGTTCATTTAAAAGGTTTTGTTTATTTGCTCCTTGTGCTTGCATCAAAACTTTAGTATTCTGTACTTGATTAGCTAGGCGAAATTCATCTAAAGTTTGCAGTCTCGATTTTAACGAGCCATTTTCTATCTGAATAATAGCATTATCTCTATCATCAATCATTGATTCTACTATTTGATACATTCGTGTAGATTTCACTTCTTGATTTTGAATATGTTCAAATAAATTATTGATAAGTTCATTTAAAAGGTCTTGTTTATTTGCTCCTTGTGCTTGCATCAAAACTTTAGTATTCTGTACTTGATTAGCTAGGCGAAATTCATCTAAAGTTTGCAGTCTCGATTTTAACGAGCCATTTTCTATCTGAATAATAGCATTATCTCTATCATCATCATCAATCATTTCTCCTACTATCTGATACAGAGGAATAAAATATCTTATAGGTTTTATCCAAAATATTCGTGTACTTTTCACATCTTCATTTTGTTTGTCAATTCCTTTGTACCAGATTTTTTTTAAACTTCCTTCACCGTCTCTTAACTCGGCAATACTACCTTCTTCAGTAAGTATTGAGAAGTACATAGGTAAAATTATCTTTCTAATTATCTTTCTAATTATCTTTCTAATTGCTGGTATTAATAGTAACACCGATATTACAACAATTAAAATAATCACAGTGATAATATATGCACCAATTAAGTTTCCTACCATGGGACTAAGAATAGCACTTATCGATTCTAATGGGTAAAGAATTATTATGTCTGATACTGCAAAAACAGCACCCGCTAATCCCAAGAGTTGGATAGTACCAAAAACCCTTTTAATCCAAGTACCCTCTTCTGGTCCAAATCGTAAAGTTTGCATATAGGTTTCCCAAACAATTGGCTTCTGAGCAACGGGTAAATTATTAAAGTATAAATCATTAATTTTAGGCTCAATATTAGTGGCAATATATCTACCAATTCTAACGACCTGATGATTACTTGCATTGACAAGAAAGATGATCAATCCACAAGAGGCGGGAACCATTATTCCCAGAATAATTGCTGAAGGAATTCGCCGTTCAATTGGAATATCATATTTTTGTGGAGATATTGTTTCTGTTGCTGTTACTGTGTCTTTTTCTTTAATAACTGACGTCGAGGAAGTTGGCTTTGAATTTTTTGGTTTAATTTTGTGACTACTATCCCCTTTTGGAGTTGGCTTTGAATTTTTTTGTTTAATTTCGTGACTACTATCCCCTTTTGGATGAGATATTGTCGTTTGTGTTGTTTCTCCTTTTGTCGTTTTTTTTTCTCCTTTTGTCGTTTCTATTGTAGTTGTATCTGTGGGTTTTGTAGTAGTAATAGTTGTTGTCTCTTTCATGATGGGAAGATTAGCGATGGGACTGATCCCAATTCCCAGTAAAGTCAAAACTAGACCCCCCCCGAAGACAATAACATTAGTGCGATTTTGTATGGTTTGTAAAATTTCCGTTCTCAGGGTTTTATACTCCTCCATACACACATCGATCGCTTTATTGATATCGGGTTGATTGTTGTTCTTAGGCATTTTTTAACTCCTGGATTTATATATAGTTGTAATTTTATCTGGTCAAATAAGTAGGTAGGCGTTAAAAATTATCAGACACCCACCTTATCAAGGGTAGATCCCCCCGCCTATCGGCACCCCCCTTATCAAGGGGGGCAGGGGGGATCAAACCTAAAATCCATTTTTAATTGAATTATAACCAGCTATTTAGAATTACACTATTGGCTTAAACTTTTCTTAATTAGTTCCAAGGCGATTTGTAAATTAGCCTGTGTCCAAAGGAGAGGAGTGGCATCATTAGGAATATATTTTCCCTGTTCTAGATAGTATAATTCGGGACATTTAAACTCACCCAGGGGGGAATCTTTTCCCGTAATTTGTCCGAGAGAACGATTGAAGTAATGGGTTTGTAGGTTGAGGTATTTCTCCTGACCTGTACTCTGGAATTTAAGGGCAAAAATGGCAGAAATAATCGGATCAAAAATACACCATTGTGCTTCTTCGCCTAGGTTTAATCCTCTCCCTTGTTCCTGTAACCAATTTTCCCTTTCCGTCGATACCGTGGTGCGGATTTCTGGGGGAATTAAGCGATAGTCTCGACACCAAAAAGAATCACCTAAATAGCGACGAATACCGTAATCTCCCTGAAGGTGAACGATAACATTATTAAGAATTTGATCGGCGATATTTGTCTCCACCACTTGTAAGGGATAAATCAAAAAAAGTAGGGCTGCATCATAACTTCTCGCTTGCGGTACTGGTAGAAGACACTCGGCCGGTAAAATACGGTATAAAGCTTGTTCTCCTATCTCAATTAAGTCCGCTAAAAATGCCGGTGTAATCCTGCGATTTTCAGCCGTGAGATTTATCTCTGTCTCGATTAATAACCTTTTTAATTCCCGTAATCCCGCTACCACAACCCCGATGCTAGATGCTTCTATTTTACGGGTTTCTTCCCAGTGACCGCTATCCTCATCCTGCCAATAACTAATTGCTTGAAAATATAAGGGGAATAGGGCAATTGTTTCTAGACAATGGGGGGAAAGCTCAACATATTTTTCCCGTGCTAAACGACAATAAAACCAGAGAAAATAGCCAAGGGCATCATTTTGTGCGTGTTGCCAAACTTGGTCAATTTCCGTCAGTGTACGTCCCTCAAAACGAATATGAGGACGTTCCCTGATCTTTTCAGGATTAACTCGACCTTGGATAATATTAATAAAACGCCTTTGGAACTTTTGAAAATAGTTCATCAAAGTCTGAATATTCTTGACAGCGATCGCTGTCTGTCCGATAATATAGTGAGAATAGGCCAGATAAACGTTATCCCTCAGCCAAACATTGGCATATCCGGTGTATTCTGTCTCATTACTGACTAATGCTGCTGGAAATAAGCCATTTTCTAGCTGGGGAAATCTCAAGACATCATTTTCCGACAAAAACGCGGATAATCTCTGAAGATCCCCCAGAGAGTAGCGGTATTTAATGAAATCGAGAATTTTTTCGTTGTGAACAACCAGCATCGGCAAAATACCCCAATAATCTGCTCAAAAACGAATTTATCTCGCTCAATTCTACTGAGAAACCCAAAAAATGCGTCTTTGATTAGGATCCCGTCGGGGACTTTGTTCCCCCATCACTTGCCGCGCTTGACTAGGATCGAAGCTGCGAGTAAATTGACCGCGCAATTGATTGACGCGTTCCTCCTTTTCTTGGGCTGCCAAACGCACTTCTTCCAGTTTTGCCTGTTGGATCTGTTGGTAAGGTAGCAAACGAGCGATCGCAAAAACTGCCGTGACGGAAATGGCGCTATAGGCAATAATTCGGAGCCAGATCTCGATAACTTGCCAGTTTTGGGATTTATTGCCGCTTTTTGGCTTTTTTCGGTTTTTTTTGTCGGTTTGGTTTCGTGTTCCTGCGGTCATAGATTTATGAGTATAAGTAAAATCGGTGAGAAAAGTGGCTAATTACTTTCAAGTTACTCCCAATCACTGATAACTGGTAACTGATAACCGACAACCGAAAAAACCCCAATCGGTCTCCCCTATAGCTAGGTCAGACGGGATCAGGGTTTATTGAAAGCGATTTTACTTATAAAGTTCCGTCGCTAGACGAAAAGCCAAAATCCCGGGGATTAAAGCAATTACCAGAGCGACTAAAACTTGAGTATCAGAAAGCATTGCTGATTATCTCCTCATAAAGATATTCATCCAATACTTTCCGACATCATCGGGGTCCTCTGCATCATTTCGTTACAAGACTTCATATCTCCCCACCCCGATGACGGTTATCTCCCCTAGAAAAGAAAGTTGTAAAAGCGTTAAGCTGAAGTATTGCCATGATTACATTTATTTTTACCTGCGGCCTCAATGTTAGACTCGCTCCTTGATTCATCTCTAACCCTTAGTCTAAAAACCCCGTTAATTCTGTTGGTTCTCATTGCCCTAGAAGCGGTATTATCAGCAGATAACGCCATTGCTCTCGCTTCCATAGCACAGGGATTAGGAGATCATCAGCGTCAACGTCAGGCCTTGAATATTGGCTTAGTTTTCGCCTATATTCTCCGTATGGTCTTGATTCTTACCGCCACCTGGGTGGTTAAATACTGGCAGTTTGAACTTTTGGGAGCAGTATATTTGCTCTGGTTAGTCTTTAATTACTTTGCCTCCCCGGAAGACAAAGACCACACCCATCATAGTCTCAAGTTTCAATCTCTCTGGCAAGCTATCCCCCTAATTGCCGTTACCGATTTAGCTTTTTCCCTCGATAGTGTCACCACCTCCATCGCCGTGGCCGATGATACTTGGTTGATCCTGCTTGGTGGTACGATCGGAGTAGTTACCCTGCGCTTTATGGCGGGTTTATTTATTCGCTGGTTGGAAGAATACACCCACCTAGAAGATGCTGGTTTTGTCACCGTCGGTTTGGTGGGTTTAAGATTGCTGTTGCGGGTGATTAGTCCCGATTTTGTGCCGCCGGAATGGATTATGATTAGTTTAATTGCTATCCTCTTTGCTTGGGGTTTCTCAAAACGCAACGATCGAGAACCAATAGAGAGTGATACCATCCAATCTGATGAATTGCCATAAAATAATCATCAGGACAGTATTCTCCGAGCCAGTATTCAGGAGATTGCTTTTATTTATTCTCCCCACACCCCAATTGGCTCTCTTATTTTTTGTGTGATAAGTTTAACTTAATGTAGGATCGATCTTTGTGTCCTTTGTGTCTCTGTGGTTCGTTCCACTCACTCGCCACTTCTCAACCCCTCACTAATTACCGACCACCGAAAAGAAAATCCCTAGAAGATCATGTCATCTTTACCGACTCCATCTGCTGATACCTTAGAAAATTCTACTCGATCGCCCTCTTGGAAAATTAAACT
>NZ_JASJFF010000959.1:0-3990 GCF_030065435.1 Microcystis sp. M53603_WE2 | reverse complement strand
TGGAGAGCTTTATTGTAAACTAATCTTACACAGCCCAATGTGCGCCGCAATAGCGACTCTTGTTCTGGTGTGGGGTAAAATCGAAACGAATAGGCTTTTTCCATGTCTCACATTTTAGCATATATAGCGTTTCCTAAGCTAGTGAGGTACACCTGTTTTTCTTCCCCTTTGCCTTTTGCCTCTTGCCTTTTGCCTAAAACCCATAACTTTTGTACCTCAGCAGACTGAAAAACGCTATATTTCGTAAACGATGCTCATATTTAACAGCAAAGCCGCCGTAAAACGGCGGGGTTTCAGACCCAAAATTTTCGATGACGATGAGTGCCTGTGACTTTGTGCGGAACCCGATCACACCATGTATGGCGATGCTGTGGGTGCGACAAGTCTATTATTGGGACAAGGAGAAAAACTCTATATCGCACCACAGAATTTAATCGAGTTTTGGAACGTTTACTTTTAAGCAAAAACGCGAGCATCCCGAGGACGAACATAAACTTGCTCCCCGACTTGGAGATGCAGTTGAGCCAGTTGTTCTCGATTCAGATGGGCAATCAGGAGAGAGCGATCCGGTAGAATTAATTCCACATCGATGGCCCAACCCAGATGGATAATGCGCTCGACTTTTGCCTCAATGCTAGACCCATTGGGAAAAGAGAGAATTTCTAGGTCGTGGGGACGAATGAAAATCTTGACTCCGTTAGTACCCCCTCCGAGCTGCTCGAATAGTGCAGCCGAGGTCGGTGGCAAAACATTCACCCGGCCGATAAAACTCATCACAAAAGCAGAGGCAGGATGATCGTACACCTGATCGGGAGTTCCCACCTGTTCGATTTTACCCTCATTGAAAATTACGATCTCGTCGGCCACTTCCATGGCTTCCTCCTGGTCGTGGGTGACAAAAACACTGGTGACATGGACTTCCTCGTGTAACTGTCGCAACCAAACCCGTAGCTCTTTTCTAACTTTGGCATCCAGGGCCCCAAAAGGCTCATCTAATAATAATACTTCCGGTTCCACCGCTAAGGCCCGGGCCAGGGCAACCCGTTGACGTTGACCCCCGGATAGTTGGGCCGGATAGCGATCGCCTAATCCCTGCAATTGAATTAAACTCAAGAGATTGTCCACTCGTTTTTGAATATAGTTCGGGGTAGCTTTGCGAATATTTAAACCGAAAGCGATATTCTGACGCACCGTCAGGTGTTTAAAAAGCGCATAATGCTGAAAAACAAAGCCAATGTTCCTTTTTCTGACATTTAAATGGGTTGTGTCTTTGCCGTTGATGATAATTTTGCCTGTGTCGGGAGGTTCTAATCCTGCGATCGCTCTCAGGAGGGTGGTTTTTCCTGAACCAGACGGCCCCAGCAGTGCCACCAGACGATTCGATTTGATCTCTAGGTTGATGTTGTCTAAAGCGGTAAAGGTGCCGAATTTTTTCGATACTTGCTCGATGATGATACTCACGGTGGCTAATCCTCTGGCAAAAAATGTATAGGGTTTGACCGTATTTTAACCATGATTCAATCGCAGTCGTATTAAAATACAATTACATTTTACAAGATAGCAAGAAAATTAAGTTTCGATTCGGGAGATTACTGGTTATAAACAGAGACTAAAAAGACTAAACAGCGATAAAAGCTTACTATTACTCTTTTTCGCTCTTTTAAAGGCTTAATTAACTAATTTTGTCCCTTAACCACCAGAAACGCACTGGAGAAGAGAGACGACTGAGGCAAAAATGGACTATTCTTTATTGACAATATTTAGCTTTTTTATCGGGATTGTCGTGGGATTAACGGGAATTGGCGGTTCATCCTTGATTACACCCCTATTGATCTTTGTATTTCAGGTTCCCGCTACCACCGCAGTGGGTTCCGATGTGGTAGCGGCCGGGTTGATGAAAGTGGTCGGCACCGTTCGTCACTGGCAACAGCAAACGATCGAGTTAGAGGTGGTAAAATGGCTGGTAATTGGCAGTGTACCCGGTTCTCTGTTAGGATTAGTCGGTTTTTGCTATTTTCAGCAGAATAGCTCTCTCAATCTCGATCAATGGCTGCCCCATGTCATCGGTCTTGTCTTGATGATCGTGACTGTCCTAGCGGCCCTAGAACTACTAATCTCCTTGTTTTTTCCCGATTTGTCCCCTTGGTCCTGGCCAAAATTAGATTTAACCACTCGATCGGGTCAGATAAAAACAACGATATTGGGGGCAGTTTTAGGCTATTTAGTCGGTTTAACCAGTATTTCCAGTGGTTCCTTATTTGCATTGGTCTTGATGACCTTTTTTCAGCTTGATTCTCGCAAATTAGTCGGTACAGATCTATCGCAAGCGTCCATCCTCTTAACCTGTACTTCCATTGGTCATCTGGGATTAGGAACGGTAGATTGGAATCTGGTACTTCCTATCTGGTTGGGTGGAATACCGGGGGTAGTAGTGGGAGCAAGATTATCGGAATATTTCCCCAAAAATGCCCTAAAAATACTGCTTTATACGGTTCTAGTCACGGTCAGTTGGCGCTTACTCCAACCCACCTAATCCTCAAAGTTCACTCGAAAGTCATCATACTACCCATCAACAGATCGGGACTGGTGGCGACAAAATAGATAATTCCCGCACCGAGAATAACGATCGCTAAACTAAATAGTAGCACCCATCGATCGGCTGGTTCGTAGGTATCTTCATCTATATCTCGTCTGACTGTAAAATAATGGGCCGTGGTCAAAAATACGGTCAATAAACCCACTAAAGCAAACATTAAGCCCAATTTCCAGCCGTAACCGGGCCGGGGAACCAGAGGAGGATGAAAGGCCCGTAAGCGCAGGATAACCATACCAAAACCCATTAATGCGATCGCCGTTCGCATCCAAGACAGATAGGTGCGTTCATTGGCCAGATGATCGCGGACTCGATTGGGATTGACTTTTTTCGGTTTAATGCTGGTCTTGCTTTCCGTCACTGGTGATTTGAGAAAAAATAACATGATCGAGATGACTAGGGGTCGGTTTCAAGTTGATCGCTTGAAAAGATGATGTTATTCTATGACACTTGAGTTATAGATGGTATGGAAAAAATCTAAAATCTCTTTTTAGATGTATTTGTATTGAATCAAAAATTAAATAGGGTTTGCTGAATAAATCTAAAAACATTGTTCGATAAGACTTTTAGACCTTTTTGAAATCCAAAAGTACTGGCCATTGGAGTGATCGGGGGGAAAATCCCTGGACTTTTTCCCTGAAAATGGGTAAAACCCTACACCCTACACCCTACACCCTACACCCTACACCCTGCCCCCAGGAAAAACTTTTTGCCGCAAACCCTAAATAGATTCTGCTTGCTGCTGGAGAAGCGCCCATCCATAGCTTAAGGATAAGGCCAAGAAAGCCAGGGGAAGACTTTCCTTGATCATAAACACACCCAAACCGATCAGCACACAGGGGACAAAGTGGCTGCCGTGACTGGTAATTAAATTAGCGATCGCCGGTAATTTAGTCAACTGATGAGCAGTAAAACACCAAACACCCACCAAGATCAGAAAAACGCTGACGATAGTGACTAAATTTGGCCAAGTATTACTAGCGAACAGCGGCAGATAAATGCCGATATTATCACTGCCATTGGCGATGGTAATTGCCGCCACAGAGCAGGTTTGAGGGGAAAACCAGGCCAGCAAAGGAGAAGACGGTGCTGATTCTACAGCCATCTCCACATTATTATCCGTCTCGGTTTCTTCTCGCTGCCAGAGACTCCGAATCCCGAAAATCACGGGTAACAGACCGAGAAAACGAATCCACTGAGCCGGAATTAAGAAACTCCCGAAAAAGCCAGTTAAACTCGCCAAAATCAGCAGGATAAAGCCTAAATACTGACCGATAACGATATGACGACGGCGAAAAAGTTTATTGACCTGGGTAAAAAGAATCGTCAAAATCAGGATGTCATCGAGATTAGTGGCAATAAAGGCCGCTATTGCTGTAGATATGGCAGTAATCATG
>NZ_JASJFF010000578.1:0-4334 GCF_030065435.1 Microcystis sp. M53603_WE2 | reverse complement strand
CCTCATCCCCTCCCTTCCCTCCCTCCCCTCTCTCCCCCCCCCTCCCCCCTTCCCCCCCCCCCCACACACCTCCCCCCCTTCCCCCCCCCCCCCCCCCTCCCCCCCCCCCCCCACCCCCCCCCCCACCACCACCCCCCCCCCCCCCCCCCCACCCCCCGCACCCCACGCCCCACACCCCACACCCCACGCCCCACACCCCACTTCCCTCAATTGACTGATCACTGAATTGGTCCGTCGATACTGCCGGTAAAAAATTGCTTGAGTACGGGGATTTCGGAGTGATAAGCCTCTTGAGTCGGTCCAACCCATTGAAATTGACCTTTATAGAGAAAAACGATGCGATCGGTGGTATTTTCGATGGTGCTATGGACGTGGGTGACAATGAGATGGGCCCCACAGGCTTTTTTTACCTTGAGAAGTTCCATAATTACCGTCTGGATGCGGGTAGAAGCAACCGGATCGAGTCCGGCAGTGGGTTCATCGTAAAGGAGAATGTTCGGTCGATCGGCGGCGATCGAGGGATCGCTGATAATTGCTCTGGCTAAACTGACGCGTTTTCGCATCCCTCCGGATATTTCAGAGGGATAGAGGTCGTAGGAACCGGACATTCCCACTAAATCCAGTTTTTCTTCCACTAAATCGCGGATTTCGGCTCGTTTTAGCTTTGAGTTGCGATAGAGAGCAAAACCGACATTTTCCCCGACGGTGAGGGAGTCAAAAAGGGCCGATTGTTGGAAAACTAGACCAACACCGAGGGGATCTTCCCCCTGTTCTACGGTTCTCTGCCGTTTTGTGCCGTAGATGTACACTTCTCCTCGATCGGGGGCCAGTAATCCGGCGACTAAGCGCAAAATCGTCGATTTTCCCGTCCCGGACGGACCGATCACGCCGATCGCTTCCCCTTCGTACACTTTCAGATCGACGTTATTTAAGATTACTTTCTTGCCGAAAGCTTTGGTTACTCCCCTTAATTCGACGATCGGTTCGCGCATCACCATCTAGAATATCTTTACAAAAATGCCCTTTTATTGTAGGGCAACGACCCGATCTTTCTTTTTTTTCTTTTCTGGTTTTATGGTTCGCGATTCTATCTGCATTTCGGGAATCTCTCGCAATTCTTCGGCATCTAAACGATATTGTTCGCAGACAAGACTCAGACGAATACCAGAACAGCTAACGGGATTAACTGAATGGGTGAGATCTCCTTGAAAGAGGATCAGGGTGTTAGCACAAGGACGAATCTGGGCCACGGAACGATTGCCTGTTGCTAGTACCAGTTCCCCCCCTTGAATATCCCTAGGAACCTGCACATAAAGGACGCTAACTAGGAGCGGGGGATCGATAGTTTTACAATAGGAGCGCAGGGAGCGATCGATATGGGGATCGACGCGTGAACCGGTTTGTAGGAGTAAGGGGTTAAGATAAAAAGCGTTGCAGTCAGCTTGTAAACTGCGATCGAGATAGGGTTTAAAATAGGGAAACATTCGTTCGACTTCGCTGATTTGTGTGCGTCGAAAAGCGATAGAAAAGCCTTTGGTTTTAACGAAATCTCGATTTAAATTGTTAACTGTGAAGTGGGGACAAGCGAGAATCTGTCCTTGTAGTTCGCTCAGATAACTGGGAGTAAAAGCGTCGGGATATTGGGAATAGTAAGGCACGGATAGAATCGCAACGGTATGGCAATCTTTAGGATAGCTTGTTTTTAGGGGAGATGGGGATAATTTCGATAGCAGCTATTCAATTATCTTTTTTTTCTCAAAGTCCGATAATTTGCTCAAGGAAATTTTTAATAAGCTTGATGCTCTCTAATTCTAGGATTTTCTCATCTAGCCAGCGATTATCTTGTAGGGAAACTTGTAGGGCTTTACCCGGTCTTAATATACTACTAATACTGGATATAATTGCTTTCTTTTCACCTGCTGGTTTTTTAAAATCTTCGAGATCATTTTTAGTTAACTGATTCCTGTCAATACTTTCTATGTAGGTTTGAGAAAGATTGAGTAAATCAGGATAATTTATCTTAGCACATTCGAGGAGAATATCTTCTAAAGTTCCTTGCTCACGATTGTTAGGAGCGATGAAAATACCACAGCGAGGCGAATGATTGTTAACTTGACCAATTTGAGAAGGTGGTAGCAAATTTGGTAAGTCAATATCCGATAACTTAGTAATTAGTTTATTGAACCTTTCTTGAGGTGTTTCCCTGTAATCAGCATCGGCAAAAATCCCCACACTAAAAAGCTGTGAAGGTTGAATAAACTTGAGACTTTCTTCGATGGTTTGCGCTATGCGTGTATCGCCAATAGCACTATGTAAAGCGATTGATAATTGCTCATTTTGAACAAAAGATGGTACTGGTACTCGTTTGGTTAAATCATCATCTACTGGATAACCTTTCGGGATAAGTTTTTCCCAAAATTGATCCAATGAAGATAAATGAATAACTCGCTTTAAGCCATAAAATTTAAGTAAACCAATTAAGAATTCGACATCCTGGGGACCTTCGACAACAATATAGCAGTATCTCACCATCTCTACCTCACATCTAACCCGCGTTCCCAACGCAATCTATGCAATAAATCGCCCGAAAATCTTTGAGGTTTTTCCCTTGGAGAATTTAACCGAAAAGCTACCACGTCTTCTATGGCCTTTTCTGACTGTAGCATGGCATCAACTGCTTCTAAACTATGGGTAGTTACAAAAAGTTGAATTCTTCTTTGATTACAGGTGTTAATTAACCAAGAAAATACACGACTTAAGGCAGAAATATGAATAGATGTCTCGATTTCATCAATTAGAAGTACCCCATCGGTAATTGTCAACAAACTCAGCACCATAACTAAGGTTCTTTTAAATCCGTCACCAAACACATAGAGAGGAGCAAAACCAAGCTGTTTATGTTCTATATAAAGAGTTGGTTTATTGTTGGGTGAAAGTATTTGTATGTCGGTGATTTCCTCGTCAAATAACCGAATTAAATCTAGGATGTCATCTTTGTTATTTTCTTCCTTTAGGATGATTTTGGATAGTCTATCTAGAATTGGTTCCGAGGACAAATAAGCAGGAAATATGGTGGCATTTTCCACCAGTATTTTTTGTCGTTTCCTTTGAATAAAGCGCTCTTTTTCCCAAAACTGAAATACTTGTTCATTATCTATACTAAGGAAACTGCCTTGCTCTAAAATATGGGCGGTAACACTTAATTCTAACCCATTGATAACCAGATCGGTTTCCGAATCGGTGGAATCATCATTGAACTTTTCTGGGTTGCCTTTTTCGTTGCTCGCACCGTAAATATCGGTGAGATTAGCTGCTAGATTTTTAATCGGTGAATTTCCAGTACACTTGATCGAAATTTGTCCTTGATAGGATGGGTTACTAGCAAGATTATTCTGACGAAAGAAAACCCATTTAATTGCTTCCAAATCCGGTCGCATTAAAAATGTTCTGCCTAGATATAATCGACGTTGAGCCACTTCTAGCCACTGAAAGGGATCGAGGGGATTACAAACAATTGAAACAGCTTCGAGAATGCTAGTTTTGCCAGAATTATTATTACCGACAAAAATGTTCACCTGTCCTAGAGAAGACAGTTCTATTTGTTCAAAACCACGATAACCACTGATTTGTAAACTTTCAAAAAGCCGAGTCATTTTTACTGGCTCCTACAATATTGCCGATAACAACTGAAATAGCTAGGATCAAAGATAAAATTTGCAATTTTTACGATAAAACCCTTGTATTATAACTCATTTGAGGCTCTTTTTTTGACTAGCAATCATTTTCCTGCCAACCCGGTCGCGGTGACTACCCCCCGTTTACAATAGTTAAGAACCAACGGCAAGCAAGAATTAACGATGCGGATTTCGATCAACTGGTTACGAGAATTAGTCAAAATAGCCCAATCTCCCCAAGAATTAGCCGAATTATTGACAATTGCGGGAATAGAAGTGGAAGAGATCGAGGATCGCCGAGAATGGGCAAAGGGTGTGGTTATTGGTAAAATTATCGATCGCCAACCCCATCCCAATGCAGATAAATTAAGTGTCTGTCAGGTGGATATCGGTCAGGAAAACCCTAGTACAATTGTCTGTGGTGCGCCCAATGCTAGGGCTGATATTCTAGTTCCTGTGGCTACTTTGGGAACTTATTTACCCAAAATCAATTTAACGATTAAACCGGCTAAATTGCGCGGGGTAAAATCGGAAGGGATGATCTGTTCCCTCGCAGAATTAGGATTAACTAAAGATTCTGAAGGAATCCACATTTTTAGCCAGGAAAATCTCCCTTTAGGTACAGATGTTCGTCCCCTTTTAGGACTCGATGAGGTGATT
>NZ_JASJFF010000730.1:0-5995 GCF_030065435.1 Microcystis sp. M53603_WE2 | reverse complement strand
TATGTAAAAGAACAAGATAAAGAATACCTGCAGCTACACCAAAATCTACAATTGAGTCTATTTTGATTCTGATACCCCGTCCGCTTGCGGCGGGGTAGTTCATTAAAAATTAAAAATTTACTTTTGCCCTTGAAAAACTTGTTCAGCCGTTAAATTTAACTCAGGAAAGATTAGTGATTTATTAATTAAATCCTTTCCCCTAAATTGTTGTACTTGATACTCCCCATCGATCAGTTGATAAATAGAAAGAGTCGGTTGTTTTGGCTGTCCAATAAAACGCACTCCACCTATGCCTAAATAATCTACAATCCAATATTCCTTAATACCCATCGCCTCATAATCAACTAATTTATAACCATAATCATCCCGCCAATTACTACTAACAACTTCAATGACTAAAGGAATAGATTCCCCATTAATAAGAGTTGATTTTTTCTCCCATAATGGCTCATTGATCAGATTTTGACGATTAATTAGTAACAAATCTGGATTATAACCCGTTTCCTTATCCTTTAACTTAACTAAAGCTTTCGGCGGAATGCGATAGGGTAAATTCATCCTCAGGTATTCTAAGGTTAATTCTTGGGTAAGAAAGCTAGTAATATCCTCATGTTGTCCTGTGGGTTGCATCTCGATAATTATTCCTTCATGTAATTCATAATGGCGATTTTCCGGTAGCCATTCGATAAACTCATCAAAGGTGATTAATTTTGGTAATAATTGAATCATAAATAAAGTCTCCTATTTTACCCTTCATCTAATTCAAAATCAACTCTTGCATACAAATCTTTCAAGGAAATTTCAAACTCATCTGAAGCCAATTTTAACAGAGATTCTTCTCCTTTATAATCACTAAAAATCCATTTACCATCCCCCTGCTTAAAATATTGAGTTGCATAAAAGCGATATTGATCAATTAAAATATATTCTTGAAACTCGGGAATAGAACGATAAAATTCAAATTTATCTGTCCGAACGCCTACGGCGCTGCGAAGCAGATCATAATCTCTGGTTGAGCGAGAAAGAACTTCGACAATAATTAAAGGATTTGTTACATTAGTTATCCCTTTTCCTTCATAGATAGGTTTTCCCTTAATAACCATCACATCAGGATAGGTATAAAGACGATATTGAGGTATCCACAAGCGGACATCATTCATATAAACATAGTAATCTTGTTTTTGAATGTTGAGAGGAAATCGCTTGTAAAAATTCCCTGCAATTTGATTATGATTCGTTGTCCCTCCCGGCATAACTACAATTTCTCCATCTCGGTATTCATGTTTGTCTGTTGCTTTTTCCTCTAAAGTTAAGTATTCTTCGGGGGTATAGTATTTTTTTTCTGTTTGCAGGATCATGATTGATTACCTCTTGTAATTTCACTAAGAATATCGAGTAATACTTGTGCTGCGGAAACACTTTGACGAGCTTTTAAAAGTAATTCAATAATGTCATGGTTAATCATCCTCTTAGGGTGGGGGGTGAATTGGAGGCGATCGCTTAACAAGTTTTCCCGATTTACCCCGTCATATTTATGATCATAATTTTAGCAATTTGTTTGAGAATTTGCAATATATCCTCTAACTGATTTCTCCGGGGTAAAAGCAGGGAAAAAATGTTAGAAAAGTCATATTGAGGAACGCCTTGAGTCAGCATTTTAATAAACATAAATTCATCACCGTTACCTATCAAACCGTAGACCGGTATTTGAGGGTTAGGATTTGCCATCATGTAAGTCATTATTTGCGGTAATGCAACGGGAAAAGCAATGGTAGATTTAGACTCAATGATTAACACCCACAGTTGTGGAGCAATAATTAAAGTATCTATTCTCCCCCGTAAGATTTCCTCCTCTTCTTCTATTTCTAGCTCAACACTTGCTTCCGTGGTGACATAGAAAGGTTCATCATATAAACCCGCTAATGTCAGTAAAGGAGAAATGAGTAATTGATTGATAACTCCTTCGGTGAGAGAAACTCGTTTTCTATGACGTAAAAACCGTCTTTTAATTTGCTCTAGGGTTTCTTTTTCTTGATCCGTTAGTTCAGGTAAGTCCTGTTGCCATTCCTGAAAGAATAGCTCATTATCTGTAGGAGATAATTTGAACTTTTGTTCAAGAGCTTCTAGGGTGGTGATAGTTTTAGAAATAGGGTAAGTCTGTATCATAAGAAATTCCTCTGAGAATTGGGAGTGGGATGAAGTGCGATCGCTTTTTATGTTCCATCATTTTTTAGCTAATTTGGAGCAAAATAAAAGGCTATAGCTTCATAATATAGGCTAACGCATAATAGGGTGGGATGTTGTTATGTGCTTGTCCAGCACCACTTTGATTGATAGCCAAGTTATGAGTATGTTCCCCCTTTCCCCCAGTCGGTGCTGAATTAGGAGTCCATTGTGCCACAGGGTCTCCGTATGTATAGGCGTAGCTGTTTGCATTAGCCCAATTATTTGCATTGTTATAAACATTTGCTTGTATCATTCTCTCCTGCCCCCAACCTTCTCCACCACCACCACTATCCGTTGGGATGATATGCCGGTGCTGACTACTTTCTGCTGTTCCAGTATGTCTGTGAGGAGGCATTTGTGCTTCGGTTAGGGTTACAGTAGCCTGACCCCCAGTAGTCTTAACTCCATAGTTAGATCCTGCACCTACTATAAACCGATCTCGCAAATCGGGTGTACCATTCTGGCCATCACATAAAGCCCAACCAACAGGAATTTGATTGACATCCCCAGCCCACATTATAATCATTCCCCTTAAAACGACTGAAGTATTACCATAATTCAACAGTTCATAGTAAGTTGTTTTCAGATGAGCATTAAGTCCTTTATGGGGTTGACAGACTTCCATTGCTCCCGCTCGTCCTTTGACAAATAAGAGAACATAGGGAGAACGCTCAGGAAATTCACCTTTTTCTGCCTCAAAAGCCCTGAAAGCCTTAATGGAGGTCAATAAAGTTTCTGCAGCTCCACCTCTAGGAGCATTCCTTATAGCATCCCAACTAGCTACTGCAACAACATCACCATTAGCAACATTGTTTTGATCATTAATCCAATTTGCCCAATCATTCCAATAACTTTTATCGGCAAAAATATCATGAGAAGTGCCTTTTTTATAACTACCATCAGGACGAAGAATAACTGTATTTAATCCCCTGTTATTAGTCATAGTAATTGCAACATTAGCAATTTTTAAAAACGTATTATTTCCTTCGGGAGAGTCAAAAGCAGAACCTCTTAAATAAATCTCATAATTTTCATAAATCAGAGGATTTCCACCTCGGTAAATTGTGCCGCTAACATTGAGATCGCCTCCCTGTACGTTTAATTTGAATTTCCCTGGGTCGCTGATACCAATCCCTACATTACCTTCCTTATATAAAATGGGCATTTTCTCTATGGTGCAAATAAAAGTTCCATCCCAATAACCCGGAATATTTTCATAGCGTATATAAAGATTGATCTGACCGGAAGGAAGAGAAGAAATGATATTGTTAATTGTTAATTCAATACCCTGTTCCTGTCGTAACTCAACGTTTTCTTCATTTTGATTAGTTATTGTCCAAGTTGGCGACTGTCCTTGAGTCTCTTTAACAATTTTCCACTCCTCTATATGTCTTGCCCTCAGTCGAAAATCTTTTCCTTGAATCCCTATTCCTTGTACCTGACTTGTGGTTCCCAAAGCCCAATCCTTATTTTGATTTGCTTCTTGAACATCAAAAGAGATAATAAACTTAGAGGCATTATCCCCCTTACTATCTGGAATCAAAGGAATAGATTTATCTTTTAATACATTAACAATTCGCAAAGTTAACTTATTTGTCGTTGTGCCATCATTCAAAATCCGATTAGAGCCTACAAAACTGACATGAAGCGGAATATTTTTCTTCCCTCGATGATCGATAACGCTGAGTTTTTTTTCTCGATAATAATGAGTTAAAGTCTCTCCTTGATAAGTAAACTCTGGACATAAAAACTCAACTCTGGTTGTTCTCGCCCCTCCCGCTGCTGAAGCACTGACGTTTGGCAGGGTTAAAGTAACGACCTCATTAGCTGATAAAGTAGTATTAGTTGTTAAGAAATAGAGAGAAACTATCCCATCTGCTTGAGTAACAGGAGAACTCATACTCCAATTACTTTGGGGTTTTAAAGCCAATTGCTGTAAAGATTTAGGCGATAGAGTATCAGGTCTAAATCTTAATTCAAAATGATAATTATTTTGAGTGACTGCTCCACTTTTTGCTGGTAAAGTAATCTCTTGTTCTGTATCATTTTGAATTTCAAAAACCAGTTCTTCTCCCTTAGTATCATTTTCAATAAAGATAATGGACTCTTTATTGTCCCCTTCATATAAGTCAAAATCAAGAGGATAGGCAAGATTAAAAGCGGCGATCACCGTTAAATTATCATTTATATCCTGTTTAATTTCTTCTGGAGATAATGCCTTTTTATAGATGCGGAGATGAGCAATTGTTCCCGCAAAATAGTTAGCATAAGCTTCATTGCTTCCTCCTCTACGTGCTAGATAAAGAGGTGAATCATTTTGTGTTTGAGATTGGGTTGTATCATCCGTACTATTTTCTTCACGTCCATCTAAATAAAGCCGCAACTTGCTCCCTTCTTTAACAAAAGCAATGTGATATAATTGCTCACTATTAAGTTTAGTTGTGGTGGTGATAGAGGGATTATTAGAACCATCATATCTTGCCGCACAGATTGTTTGGTTATCAGGAATATATCTGATGACATAGGGATAACCTCCACTACCATTCCATTTTTCAATAATATCGTTGTCACCATTGGTTTTAAATGGTTGTTCTTTGGCTATTTTTATCCAACTGGCAACGGTAAAATCTTGATTAGTTGCAAAGTTAATGTCCTCTGAATTAGGAATTTCTATATAGTCTTGTCTTCCATCAAAAATGAAACAACTGCCAAAATGTTCATCACTCACAACTTGGGGATTACCATGAATCTTATATTGGCTCTCAGTAGAAGCTGAAACATTCTCACTTAAAAAAGCACTACGAACTCTTTGATTGTCTGCATCGGGGATAATGGTATCTAGTTTTAGATGTAGAACTAAGTCATTAGTGTTACTCATAATTGATACTCCTTGATTTAAAAAATTAGCGGGTGAATCTTGAATAAAGTTAGGGATTAGGACTATTAGGGTTTGGTGGCTCTTTTTTTAGGCTTAACTTTAACCATCCCTCTCGAATTTCTTGCTTGCCAGAGAAGATAGCATTAACATTAGTTTGACCTATTTTGTCAGCAGTTGACCATTGCTCTTTTTCTTTCTCTAACCATGACCACTGATAACCGACTTCATCAGGTAAAGCTAAATTAATCTTACCATAATCTGTCAAGATAGGAGCAGAGAAGAAAGTAATTTCTATTTTCTCTAACGCTTGTTGATATTGATCCGGGGGAATATCAATTGATTTCGTCGGTAAAATTCCAGTAGTTGCGTGAACTTTTCCTCTGGGATCGATGAGCATAGTCAATAAAGTGGCTGGATCTTTTAGATTAAGATCAATGTGCCAAGGATTGTTAGCATTATGAAATTTAATTGCAGAATGATCAACTCCCTCTAAATCACTTTGAGGGGCATAAAATACATCCTTGAGACTTCCATCATCCCCTTCCAACCAATAACCTAATAAACCATCATTTAACTGTTTATATTCCCCTAAACGAATCGGAAACTTGACCTTTTCAAAGCCATCTGTTTCTCGCCAATTACGTCTTAAATCTTGCCAAAATACTCCCCAATCTTGGTTAATAGCTGGAAGTCCCTCTAATTCCAAATTTAAAGAAGCTCTGACTAGGGCAATAGGTCGTCCCATTAACAGTGCTAAACCTTGATTTTGCGCTGAATTTTCGGGATCAATGTTTTCTAAACCACTATCTAAAGCCGAAATAAAATTAGACAAAAATTCTGCCCCCTGCTTAATAATATAGTTAATCACTTTTTGTAAATGATCATCAATTT
>NZ_JASJFF010000407.1:0-1757 GCF_030065435.1 Microcystis sp. M53603_WE2 | reverse complement strand
GGGACAGATGGGGGCAAAAGAGGCTTTTTGTTTTTCTGTTAAAGCATTCCAGCGTTCTAATTTAATCCAAGCAGCATCGGGTGAACGAGTCGCACCATTGGGCAGCGTAAAACCCGCACTAGAATCAAACCCAAGCCCCGTCCCATCTAGTTCTGACCAACTCCCCAGTTGCACAGCTATATTAAGATTGCGATTACCCGTATCTGAAAAAGCAGGGGGCATAACGATCACTTCTCCACTAGCACTGCGTTCAATGCGTAAATCTCGATTGGCTAAACAAAATTCATAAAATTGCTCCTCCGTCATCGGCATAATCCAAGGAAGATCAATCATCAAAGGAGCCGAGGTCGCTTGTACAAGTAGTGTCGTCATATTTTCGCCCTACTCAAGAATTACACGAATTAACAACTGAATGCCCTTCAATCTTAACTTAGCTCTTGTCAACGGCATTATTGACTACTAAAAGATAGAAGGCGATCGCTCTTAACCTTGCTAAAGAAGCCTGACGGAGCGGAATGTAAATATTTATAAAAATGTAGCTTAAAATACAGTTTGTTTGGGGAGTGTGTGCTGTTTTGTCGTCCGTCTTTTCAGAAAAAGAAACCGCAAAAGTCTCCTAATACCATCAATAAAATCCGACAATTCCCCTTCATTAATTGGAGGGGTTTTTATCAGTTGTCATACTAAATCCGTTGAGTAACGCACAGAAAACGGGTTTCTCCGAGAAACCCGTTTTCTATTAATGCTTGGGGATAGTTTTTCCTAGCTTAGGGGTATTGAAAGTTTAATTTTCCCTGAATCTTTCTAACAGTTCTGAGCGAGATAAATTAGCCAGAGAAAGAAGTAACCTGGTGCGTTCCGAGATAGGAAGTTGGGCAATCTGTTCCACCAGACCAGATAATTCTGCATCTAGGCTGCCAAAGCGTCCTTCCAGAAGACTGGTTATCAGGGAATACCGTTCTTCTAAACTACCTCGTTGTATCCCTTCTTGTATCCCTTCTTGTATCCCTTCTTGTATCCCTTCTTGTATCCCTTCTTGTTTCCACTCTTCTCGTTGTTTTAGATAAGCTGGTGATAGGTTCATAATGTCCTCCTGTTCTTCGGCACTTAAATTATCTCTTAATTCCAAACTCTTGCGCCAGTTGGCCAGAATTTCCAGTAAATTCTCTTGGAAAGGATTACCTTCAGGCAATTGCACTAATTCTTCTACTGCTCGTTTCTGTGTCCCTCCTTTCCCTAGCACCCTCAACCATAAAGTCTCCTCATTGACTGGTAATTGATGGATGGCGACGATTCCTGTTTTGAACAGGCTAGGGGAAAAATAAACTCCTTTTCCCCACTCCTCTTTCATCCCCTCTTCCGGTAGGAATGAAGGGGAGATTCCCACGACTTCTTCAATCATTCTCGCCGAAAAAGTAGGCGTTAAAATCCAGAGAACTGGTAGTTCAGCTTCTGTTAGAGTTTTGTTTGTCCTTTTCGCCTTCCTCAAGACCTCGCCATGAACCGCATATAACTTTGAGATGCAACTGCGAATCTCTACCTCGGAGGGTGGGTTACGGAAAGGTTCAAATAAGCAGCAAGTCGCCGCCATTTTACCGAGTATGCCCAAGGGTAATTCAGTCCTTGATGCTGAACTGGCTGGTTCAAACCAGACATCGATTTCTTGGACTTCACTCTTGACTTTCTTGCTCTTTTTAATCGTTCCCAGAGACGCTAAGAGTTCTTCTAAATATTCCTTGGCAAATTGGTCGTGAATT
>NZ_JASJFF010000965.1:0-1228 GCF_030065435.1 Microcystis sp. M53603_WE2 | reverse complement strand
ATTTTTCACTGGTTAGCCCAGATGGGTTCGGTTAATGCCGAAGCCATGTTTAATACTTTTAATATGGGTATCGGTTTTGTGATCATTGTCCCATCAGATCTGGCTCGATCGACTATTAATCAACTACAATCCTCTGGGATTAATGCCTACCAAATCGGCGAAGTGATTGCCGGCAAGGGGGAGATTGTTGGGCTTGATTAAGCTGAAAAAACTCTTTCAGCAAACCCTACTTAGGGTCTGCTGAATAAATCTAAAAACCTTGTTGGATAAGAATTTTAGACTTTTTTCCCATCAAAAAGTGCCAGACATTGGGGTGATCGGGGGGGAAATTTAGGCACTTTTTCCCTGAAAATTAGGTAATTGACCCCCTGAAAATGGGGAAAACCCTACACCCCAGCTGCCCCCCCGATGTCGGGGGGGCTGGGGGGCCACACCCTGCCCCCACGAAAAACTCTTTCAGCAAACCCTAGTTAATAGATTGTATCCCGTTGACGGGCGGGGCGATCGAGGGATTTAATCGCCGTTGCTAATTCCTCGACGGTCAAACAAGTACCGCCCACAGCCCCGGCCATAGTGGTAATATGTTCTTCCATGAGAGTACCACCAAGATCGTTGCAACCCCAGTTTAAAGCTTCTGTCGCCCCCTGTAAGCCCAATTTTACCCAACTGGGTTGATGATTTTTAATGCTATTGCCCAAATAAATCCGCGCCACTGCTGTTAATTTTAATGTATCGGCTAAAATTGGTTGATCCCGTCCGACTCGATTTCTCAGGGGTTTGGGGGCTGATTGTCCCACAAAAGGCAATAAAATAAATTCGGTGATTTTAGCCCGATAATTATTTTCTAGGGCGATTTCTTGCTGTTTTCTAATTTTTTCGAGGTGCTGCACCTGTTGGCTAGGGGTTTCAATATGACCGCAGAGCATGGTACTGGTGGTATGTAACCCCAAGCGATGGGCAGTACCGACTATTTCTAACCAAGTGGCGGCATCGATTTTTTCTGGACAAATTACCCGTCTTACCTCATCGACTAACACCTCGGCAGCCGTCCCCGGGAGAGAATTGACTCCTGCTTCTTGCAGGGAAGCGATAACTTTTTCGTAACTTAAAGCGTCTTCTCTAGCAATAAATTGGACTTCTTGGGGCGAAAAAGCGTGTAAATGCAGGTCAGGAAAGGCTTGTTTCAGGTTTTTAACAATTTCGAGGTAATAGTCTAAGGAATTGCCCT
>NZ_JASJFF010000402.1:0-1552 GCF_030065435.1 Microcystis sp. M53603_WE2 | reverse complement strand
CATGATTTGGGTAGTAAGGTAGAGATTGCGCTCTAAATTGGCAGCATCGACGATATTAATCACTAAATCCGCTTCTCCTGACAGCAGATAGTCCCTAGCAACTAATTCATCCATTCCTGTCTCCCCTTCTTCCACATCGAGGGAATAGACTCCGGGTAAATCCACAAGGGTGATATCTTCCCCGTTAACTTGAAATTGTCCCTCTTTGCGATCGACTGTTACTCCTGGCCAGTTGCCGGTCCGTTGATTGGCCCCCGTGAGAGCATTAAAAAGGGTAGTTTTGCCACAGTTAGGATTGCCAATTAAGGCGATAATCGGTTTGACCATAATTTAGGATATTGAGTGACGAATAGGCTTAGATGATTAAATTTAGCTTTCTGGGTCTATTTGTTCGACGATTAAAGCGTCTGCCTCCTGTTTACGCAGACTGAGATGAAATCCCCGCACTCGAATCTCGACGGGATCCCCCAAAGGTGCCACACGAATGACGGTAAACTCTGTCCCCGGAGTTAATCCCATTGATAACAATTTTCCTTTGTATCCGCGCAATGCTCGGTCATAACCGACAACTTTACCCGCTTTTCCTATGGGTATCTCCCGCAGAAATGTTCTTACTTCAGGTAGGTCTTTTTTGGGTTCCAGTTTTTTCGGTTGACTGTCACTAACGAGGATTTTTTCGGCCATTTCCGCCCCGATACCGATACGATTGTCTTGAATGGCAATTAAAACTGATCCCCTCGGTTGGGAGCTAATTACCTGTAATTGAATGCCGGGGTTTAATCCCATACCTAGGAGTCGATTGATTCCTCCTGTCCCCTGAAATCCCACTAACCAGACGGTTTTTCCCATTTCCACTTGTGCGAGGGGATAGGTGGCCGTTAGATCAGTATCCATGGAGCTAGTACGTTCTGCTGCTGCCTCTGTACCGCCCCAAGGAGAAAATTGGGCTTTATTTGGCGATTTTTCTGGTTTTTCTGCTTCATTAGGTCTAATTTTATCGTCCATGCTTTTCTTATCTCCAAAGGCAAAGAAGGTCTTTCATTCAAGAGTGACAATAATTCCTTAATAGCTCATCGAGTTTACTGAATTAGCCAAAGGGTGATAACTGCACTACTGTCAGTCTCAGTCAACGGTTTTGAAACTGTCTAAGACTTGCGATCGCTAAAATAAATGCTAATTATTCTCAATTACCAGTCTAATCGAAAAGGGGAGACAGAAAAGAAAAATATTTATTTAGGGTCGGCTGAATAATGGTAAAACCCTTTGAAAATAAGGCTTTTGACCTGTTAAAATCCGATGTTAGTGCTGCGAAAATCGGATTGGGACCCCCAAAAACCTGGCATTATCCTCCTTTCAGTACATAAGTTAGTACAAAAAGAGAGGGCAACAAAGCCTGAAACGACCGGCTACTGACCACCGACTCCTAACCCCACCAACAAACTTTCTGCCGCAAACCCTACCTAGGGTCTGCGGCAAAAAGCTTTTCCTAGGGGCAGGGTGTGGGGTGTGGGGTGTGGGGTGTGGGGTGTGGGGTTTTACCGATTTTCAGGTG
>NZ_JASJFF010000096.1:0-2353 GCF_030065435.1 Microcystis sp. M53603_WE2 | reverse complement strand
CCCATTATTATTCTACTAATGACAGTAGCCTAGTTACTCAGGAGCCGGATACGGCGAAAGTCGTAAGTCCGGTTTTGAAGCAGGGGGTGGGAAGGCGACTTCCTGCTCTACTGTAACGGGTGTGGGGTGTGGGGTGTGGGGTGTGGGGTGTGGGGAGAATAAATAAAATAGTCTCCCGTCTCCTGACTCCTGACTCCTGACTCCTGATAACTGATAACTGATAACTGATAACTGATGATATTTGTTGCTTTGGCGATTTTGGAACAGGACGGTCGATTTTTAATGCAGTTGCGCGACGACATCCCGACGATTCTCTATCCGGGGGTGTGGGGTTTATTTGGTGGTCACTTAGAAGCGGGTGAAAGTCCAGAAATAGGGTTAAAACGAGAGTTAAAAGAAGAAATTAACTACGAAGCTCCTAGTTTACGCCATTTTCGCTGTTATAACGATGATAATCTCTCTCGTTATCTTTATCATGTACCCCTGACCCTGGAATTAGAAAAATTAGTGCAAACGGAAGGGCAAGATTTAGCATTATTACCCCCGGCTGCCATCCTTCAAGGGGAATACTATTCCCAGAAGATTAATCAGACTCGTCCTTTAGGAAAAATTCATCGCCAGATATTACTCGATTTTCTAGAAGTAGAATTATAGTGGATATTAGAGCCAGACAAGGAACTCCCCTATCTATACGAAAGTCGTAGTTAACACTGCTCCTCACCTCCCTCGAAGGCAAAATGCTCCCGCTTTTTGAATGGCTTTATCTAAACGTCAATCTTATTTTGGCTTTGTCTTTATGAACCAGTCGCGTCCCTCGTTCGTTTCCGTGCAGAAACTCCTATCTGGAGGTGCGATCGCTACCCTAGCAGTTAGTTCCCTGATGGTTCTCACCCCCGCAGCCAAAGGGGAAAAACCCTTAGAAGATAACCCGAAAGCAGTCATCGACCAGGTCTGGCAAATTGTTAATAATGAATTTGTAGATCGTAGTTTTCATCAAATCGATTGGCAAAAAAAACGTCAAGAATTGTTAAGCAGAAATTATACTAATCCCCAACAAGCTTACACGGCAATTCGGGAAGCTTTAAAGGAATTGGGTGATACTTATACCCGTTTTTTAACTCCTAGGGAATTTTCTGTCCTCACCAGTCAAACTTCCGGAGAATTATCGGGAATTGGGGTACGTTTAGCCCTCGATAAACGCACTAGCGATCTGATCGTTGTCGATACGGTGAAAAAATCCCCCGCCAAGGAAGCGGGAGTGAAAAGCGGCGATCGCCTGATCAGAATTAATGGCAAACCCACCGCTTTAATGACCCTAGAACAAGCAATGGAAGCCCTACAGGGAGAAGTGGGTACTAGCGTTAGTTTACAGCTTGCCCGTCCCGATCGAGGTGTATTTGAAGTGACTTTGACCCGGGTAGATATCGAAATCCCCTCGGTTAGCTATACCCTTAAACAGGAAGGTGGGGTGAAAGTTGGTTATATTAAACTGGATGAATTTAGTTCCCACGCAGCCGAACAAATGAAAGAAGCGATCGAGGAATTAAGTCAACAACAGGTATCCGGCTATGTTCTCGATCTGCGGGGCAACCCCGGGGGTTTACTATTTGCTAGTGTCGATATCGCTCGCATGTGGATGAAACAGGGCAAAATCGTTAGCACCATCGATCGACGGGGCGGTGATCGCCAATTTATCGCCAATAACACCGCTATTACCGATTTACCCCTCGTGGTCTTGGTGAATAAAGGTTCCGCCAGCGCCAGCGAAATCCTCGCCGGGGCGCTGAAAGAAAATGGCCGGGCGACTTTAGTGGGTACATCGACCTATGGCAAGAGTACCGTCCAATCGGTACACACCCTCTCCGATGGTTCCGGTTTAGCGGTGACAATTGCCCGTTATTATCCCCCCAACGGCGAAAATATCTACAAAAAAGGCATTAAACCCGATGTGCAGATCGAGTTAACCCAGGAACAACAGCTGCGCTTCCGCGATGATCCTTCTTTGGTGGGAACTAAGGATGATCCCCAGTACCAACAGGCGATCTCGCTGCTACAATCCCATAGTGTTAAACGTCCTGGCACTAGCAATCTCAATAACCCTTTGAGTAGTCGAGCCGAATAATTGTCCTCAATAATGTCTAAGTAGGTAGGTGGAATTAAATATAAGATGAACGTAGGTTGGGTTGAAGCATGAAACCCAACGCCCGCTCATGTTACGCTACCGCTAACCCATCCTACAAATAATTGTGCCTCCCTACTTAGGGTCTGCTGAAAAAGTTTTTCCTAGGGGCAGGGTGTAGGGTGTGGGGTGGGGGGTGTGGGGTTTTACCGATTTTGAGGGGGTCAATTACCT
>NZ_JASJFF010001173.1:0-2240 GCF_030065435.1 Microcystis sp. M53603_WE2 | reverse complement strand
CCGCCCTCGCTTTCGCCAAGGCGGGAATTAATCTGGTTTTAATCGGTCGCGATCAGCAAAGATTGGCAACCGTGGCGGGAATGGCGGCAGATTTAGGCGTATCAGCCCAAGCTTACCCCTTAGATTTGGCAGATATCCCGGAAGTAGCTCCTAGTATCGCTAAAATCGCCCAAGAATCCGGACCGATCGATATCCTGATCAATAATGCTGGCATGGGTTACACAAACTCCTTGGCTGACACACCTTTGTCAGACTGGCAGCGGGTGATCGATCTCAATTTAACCAGTGTTTATCAGTGTGTGCAAGGAATTTTACCTGCCATGCGTCAACAGGGGGGAGGCACGATCGTTAACGTTTCCTCGATCGCCGCCGATAATTTCTTCCCTGATTGGGGGGCCTATAGTGTCAGCAAAGCGGGATTAGTGGCATTTTCTCGCATTTTAGCGATCGAGGAGCGGGCCAACGCCATTCGCGTCACGATTATTACCCCCGGGGCTGTCAATACTCCCATCTGGGACAGCGATAGCGTCAAAGCAGATTTCGATCGCTCGGCCATGTTAACCCCGGATATCATCGCTGAGGCCATTCTGCAAGCGGTGTTACTGCCCAAACAGGCCGTAGTGGAAACGATGACCATTATGCCCAGTGCGGGGGCATTATAACCCGAAATACTTCTATTTATCAATCAATTCGCCTACAGGCATCTTCATTATGACCATAGCTTCTTCTAACGGTTTAAACGGTAATCTAACCGACGCTATCCAAGCACGCGTGACCACTCGCCCCGATCGCAACACCCACAATGGCAAAACCGCTCAAATTCATCCAACTTCCGACGAAAACAAAGAACAGATGATGGATGCGGTCAGAAATATCCTGATCTCGGTGGGGGAAGATCCCGAAAGAGAAGGTTTATTAAAAACCCCCAAACGGGTGGCCGAAGCGATGCAGTTTCTCACCCAAGGCTATCAACAATCCCTAGAAACCCTCGTTAATGGTGCGATCTTCGATGAAGGTCATAATGAGATGGTATTAGTGCGCGATATTGACTTTTTTAGTCTCTGTGAACATCATATGTTACCCTTCATGGGGCGGGCCCACGTTGCCTATATTCCTAACCAAAAGGTGGTCGGATTAAGTAAATTAGCCCGCATTGTGGAAATGTATTCCCGTCGTTTACAGGTCCAAGAGCGCCTCACCCGTCAGATTGCCGAAGCGATTCAAGAAATTCTCGACCCCCAAGGGGTTGCCGTCGTCATGGAAGCAACTCATATGTGCATGGTAATGCGCGGGGTGCAGAAACCGGGATCCTGGACTGTCACCAGCGCCATGTTAGGAGTCTTCCAAGACGAGCAAAAAACCCGCGAGGAGTATCTTAACCTGATCCGTCATAAACCCAATTTCTTCTAGTCAGGGAAATGGGGACATGGGGAAATGGGGACATGGGGAAATGGGGGAATTCAACTAAAACCCTAAAACCCTAAAACCCCAACAACCAAAACCTTCTAACTGATCACTGATCCCTGAATTTTTGCAGTCGCTCTAGCAAGAGGGCGACTTTTTTGAGGTCTTTATCACCAGGCGATCGCTCAACGCCGCTAGAGACATCAATACCCTGGGGGTGCAGCCGAGTTAAAGCTTCACTAATATTATCGGGGTTGAGTCCTCCGGCCAGAAACCAGGGCAAGGGGGGCGAAAAACTGGCTAAGGCTTGCCAGTCTAAGGTATGTCCCGTACCGCCGAGCAATTGGGGATGGTAGGCATCTAACAGTAAAGTATCGACGCTATTGAAGTAAATTGCCGACTTTTCCCAACTTTCTCTGTCTTTAATCCGTAAAGCTTTGATAATTTCCCGGTCGGGTAATAATTGCCGCAACCTTTGGCAATATTCAGGAGATTCCCTACCATGTAACTGCACACTTGTCAAGGGGGTTTTAATAATTATTTGCTGAATAATTTCCGGTTGCTCGTCGGCAAAAACCCCGATAAAATCAATTTTGTCGGGTACTGCGGCGATAATAGCGTTAATTTGCTCGATTTTGACGTAACGAGGCGAACTAGGTACGAGGATAAAACCTAAAGCCGTAGCTCCGCAAGTAGCGATCGCTCGTCCTTGGTCCGGTTGGGTAATGCCGCAAATTTTAATTCGCATTTAATCTTATTCACAAAACGTTACAAAAACTGTTAAGTATTCAAACAAAAAGCAGTTTCGGGTCAAGAGCTTTTTATAATGCCCTGTG
>NZ_JASJFF010000081.1:0-1275 GCF_030065435.1 Microcystis sp. M53603_WE2 | reverse complement strand
CTTGAGTTATAACCTAGTGTCCCAAACCCTACCTAAACCCTCCCTAAAAAGAGAATTTTTGCCATTTACCCTACAGGATGTCCGTCTAGCTATCCCGGCCCGTTGCTTCCAATCAAGCGTTTTTCGCTCTTTAGCTTACTTTTTTTTTGATATTGGCATTATTACCCTACTTTACTGGATAACTTACCAGATTAATCAAGCATGGTTCTTCCCCCTTTTTTGGTTTATGCAGGGAACCATGTTTTGGTCCTTATTTGTCGTCGGTCACGATTGCGGTCACGGTTCCTTTTCCCGTTATCGTTGGTTAAATAACTTAATCGGTCATCTCAGTCATACTCCCATTCTCGTACCTTTCCACGGTTGGCGCATCAGTCATCGCACCCATCACGCTAATACTGGCAATATCGACACCGATGAAAGTTGGTATCCCGTCACGGAAACCCAGTATAACAATATGGCTTGGTACGAAAAATTAGCTCGTTTTCAGCTAATTTTATTTGTTTATCCCCTTTATCTTTTCCGTCGTTCCCCTAATAAACAGGGGTCCCATTTTATGCCCGAAAGCCCCCTCTTTCGCCCCTCGGAACGGTGGCAGGTACTGACTAGCACCGTTTGCTGTACCTTTATGTTAGGTCTATTAATCGGGGTGGGTATTAGCTACGGCTTTTGGTTTCTGTTTAACTACTACATCATGCCCTATATCGTCTTTGTGGTTTGGTTGGACTTGGTGACATTCCTACACCACACCGAAGATGATATTCCCTGGTATCGCGGTCAAGATTGGTACTTTCTCAAAGGGGCGCTTTCTACCATCGATCGCGATTATGGCATCTTTAATCCCATCCATCACCAAATTGGTACTCACGTCGCCCATCATATTTTTATCACTATTCCCCACTATCATCTCCAAGAAGCAACCGAGGCCATCCGTCCCGTCTTAGGAGACTATTATCGCGTCTCGAAAGAACCGATTTTCAAATCTCTCTGGCGGTCCTACCGCAATTGTCATTTTGTCAGTGACCAAGGCAGTAAGATTTTTTACCGCAAAAACTGATCCTATCTTAGCTATCAGGAGGAAACGGCAGCAAAATCTGCCTCCTCCTCTCACACCGAGAAGAGTTGCCAAAACTGGGGGTAAAGTCTTTGTCTTTATTTGGTTCAGTGGCAAGGGATGAAGCTGATGCAGTGAAATTGGCTAATGATTCGGTAGTAGTGCCGTAGCCCTCTTGCTTACCTGGTATGAATTGTGTAAAATATTTATGAATAAAAATAATT
>NZ_JASJFF010000044.1:0-7128 GCF_030065435.1 Microcystis sp. M53603_WE2 | reverse complement strand
TTCCAAATCTCTGCCCCCGTCAGTTTAATCGTCTGGGTGCTGACAGCACCAAAGAGGGACTTAAACTGAGCAACTTCGGCGCTGGCGATCCCCTTCTTGAACTTGACAATGAGTTTATTGGAAACATGGGGGGCAAGGGTGCTAGTTGCTGCCGGTCTTAGCTCTGAGGTGACGGGGGCGGTAGTGGGTACAGAGGCAGGACCCGACGCTGGACTGGTGGTGACGGCGGCAGCGGTGGGTACAGAGGCAGGACTCGACGCTGGACTGGTGGGATAACCAGAAGAGTTCATACTGAGGGAAGCGGGAAAGACCACTTGACCCGTAGCAGTAGGGGAGACTGGAACCGTGGGGGCCTCCGAGGAGACTGTAGATGGGGAGGGGTTAGAGTTCAGGACTCCCAAGGGAGTAGTTTCCCTCGATACACTTAAATCGTCGGAACCTGTTAAATCAAAGGTGATTGGAGAGGCTCCGTCAAAACTCAAAGAATCTTCTAGAGATGACATATCTGTACTCGATAAATCGGAACTTACTTGTGTTGTCTTCATGGTTAGGCACACCCCATTGTCCGAAAATGGCTCTTCTGGTTTCTGTGTGGAAACGGGGTCTATACTGATAGTTTCTTCAGCAAAATAGTCCTAAAAGTCTTTCCCAGTAAACATTTTACTATTCTATAAGCAAAAATTATCACACAAAGTCGAGAAGAGCCTGGCTACCAATAAATTTCTTCCTTTCCAATCCGTTCTGTCGATTACCAATAACAGATGTCCTAGATGCCTAAGTTTTTTCAGTTTTCTTCTTTGATGTCGATTTTTATTTTTTCGGCTAAACTCTTGCTTAATAATGTGTTTAATTAGCGGAAACCATAACAATTTCACACTTAATTGCGGTAACTTAAGAAACCTCTGTAAATTTCTTCTTCTGCTTTCAAAGGTAATTGGTTGAGGAAATAGGGCAGCTAATCTCTCTAATTGTACCGTTCTGTGACCTTGTAAGAGCAGTATGAGGATTTGCAGGGTAAGATATTGTGCTTCGCTCAGATTAGCTTGTAAACAAGCCGGTTCTTCTGGTTTCTGTGTGGAAACGAGGTCTATACTGATAGTTTCTTCCGCCAAATAGCGATTAAAGTTTTGCCGGATAAGCATTTCACCTTACATAAGCAAAAATTATCACACAAAGTCGAGAAGAGCCACAAGCCTGATAGAATGATGGTAACATTTTAATTTTTTGAGTGGTTGCCATAACCACTCTATTTCTTTGGGGGACATTTGGCTAGAGTCTTTATCCTGCCTACCTTTAAACCTCTTTGTCACCCCTTGAGGGCTTTTAGACTTTTTTTCCCTCAAAAAGTGCTGACCATTGGAGTGATCGGGGGGAAAATTCCTGGACTTTTTCCCTGAAAATTAGGTAACTGACTACCTCAAAATCGGTAAAACCCTACACCCCACACCCCACACCCCACACCCTGCCCCCACGAAAAACTTTTTGCCGCAAACCCTAATTAGTACATAAGCTAAAAGCAAGCTGTGACTGGGTTATAATTTTTGGAGATGTCTATTACGGGGGCGAGATGGAGTCTCAAGGGTGCTGAGGCGGTTTTACGTCTTCGCTCCCTTCAGGTTAGCGGTGATTGGCCTGATTATTGGCACTTTCATTGACAGCAAGAGCATCAACGGCATCATCGGGCTTTGTATCAAGATGGTGTTCCTTTGCTCACAACTGTGATTCAAGCTTGTTGTTCTACTACTTCAAGACACACAGCGATGCTTGTTTGACTTGCCATACGTCCTTCTAAAAGAGCCGCACCCATCTAATTTCTGATTGGCCGATTCAAAAAGGAGAAAAACCAGAGTGGAGTGCGATCCTTTGACCTCAAAATCCTATTTATCCCCTAAATCTCCGTCTTTTCCTGATTATTTTCACCTGATGCTCTTAACTGGCCGCATCTTATTGCAGCACAGTACCACCACCGAACGAGTGCATCAAACCATTCAACAATTAGCGGAAAAATTCGGGGTAGAAGTCCGGGTATATTGTGAATATGAAGCCATTAAACTAACCGTAAAGAGTGAAAATGAATATTCCTCACACTTTAGTCGCCCCATCACCAGCATTGCCGTTAATATGGCTTTAATTACTCAGGTTTTTTTATCGATCGAAAAGTTTCAGCAAAATCGTTTAACCTTGACTGAGTTAATCCAGAAATTAGAAAAGATCGATAAATATCCCCCTATTTATTACCCTCGCTGGTTCATTATTCTGATGTTAGGCCTTACAGGGGCAAGTTTAGCCCGTATTTTTCAGGGAGACTGGGCTTCCTTTGTGATTACGGGAATTGCTACGGCAGTGGGCGTTATCTTACGACAAGAACTGGGGAAAAGGCATTTTAATCCTTTTTTACTTAATTTTCTAGCTGCTTTTTTGGGGGGATGTATCGGGGGAGTGGCAGGCCCACTGGGATGGAGTTCTACTCCTAATATCTGTTTTCTCATCCCGTCGATGATGTTAGTACCGGGGGTTCATCTGATTAATGGAGTCTTAGATTTAGTCGAGAATCATATTCCCATGGGCATGGCACGTCTAGAGTATAGTTTAGTAATTCTTAGTTCAATCGCCTTTGGTTTACTTCTCTCGACAACGGTTACAAACGCCTTACTACCTGTCAGTAATCCTGTTTCTCCCTTACCTCTATTTGAAGATGTTATTTTTGCGGGATTAGCGGCTATGGGATTCGCCATTTTCTTTAATGTGCCGCCGAAAATGTTATGGGCTTGCATTGTCTGTGGCATGGTGGGACATGGGGTAAGATGGTTGTGTATTGACCATGGACCCGGTATTATTTGGGGTAATTTAATTGCTTCTGCTGTTGTTGGGACAATGGCGCTTTATTTTTCTAATCGTTTTCATGCGCCACCGGCTGTAATCGCTTTTGGGGCGGTAGTGGGAATAGTACCAGGAATCTTTGCTTTTCAAGCAGCAAGCGGCTTAATTCAGATTATGACCATACCAGAGAATGCCAGTTCTTTATTACTTGCCACCACCCTAGGCATGATGACAAAAGCTTTTTTAATGACTTTAGCTATTCCCATTGGGTTAGCTATACCTATCCTTTTACGCTTTCAACGCCAACCCAATTTTTAGGAGCAATTCAGTTCTTCAGTTCGCTAGAGCCAAAGAAAGCTTCTGATTATCCAGCAGCCAACGCATTTGATAGGCACGGCGAGCGGCATCCGCCACTTGATTGAGGAAGAAACTCAAACCAACGCCGCTAGAGATAGCACCTAACCAAGGAATTGCCCCACCTACTGAACTGGGAGCTAAATAGATAGTAGCTTGCTGGAAAATCGTTTCAGCTGCCAGCGAGATTGCACCTTTGTCGCCGATTTCAGTGAGAAAATTGTCAAAAGCTTGGCGAGAAAATTGCGTGTGACTGTCTCTCAAATTATCCACCGCTTGCCATTTAGCCTCTGGAGTTTGGGCGGTAGCTGCTGCTAAGATAATCCAAGCAAAATTCCGCTCCTGTTCCGTTGTGGTCGAGTAACCATAACACAAGCCAATTCTCTGAATAGTTTGCAGAGATTGAACTATTGACAGTGGGATTTCGCCAATTACTCCGATAACTCCCATCAAACCGGCAATTGTCCCTTCCACCTCAGCAGTTGTCAGGGTTTTTTGCTGCACCTTCTTCGCTAAATGATCGCAATCTGCTAAGGAGACTTGTTGCCAATCGTGATCTTTCTCAACTCTGTAGTTTAGACTAAAAAATTTGCCTAAAAATAATCCAGCCTTATGAAAATAGCTGAAATCAAAAATCTTGAAGCAAAAAGTAGAGTTAGGATGCTTTTGTTGCCGATTTTTTAGGGGTTGAATGTCGTTTTTTCACAGTAGGATAGGTCTTTCTTTTACTGCGAGTCTTCCCTTTTTCCCAGCCGGGAGACTTTCCTCTAGTTTTAGGTGGTTGAGCGGGCGAACCAATCTCTATCAAAAGGGAAAACAGAGACTGTGCTACCCTTTCAGGAGTTAATAGGGTTTGCGGTTTTTGCCAAGGAAGACGATAATCTGCTACCAAATCTTTGGCTAACCATAATTGCCAAGTCATCAACGGCATTAAATCACTCCATCTCTCACATTGAACAGGTGTACTTAAAGAAGGTAAAGTCCAATGTAATCTTTGCTTGGCAAAGCGATACCAATGGTCAACTCCAAAACGACGTGCATATTGTGACCAAACTTTTTCTAAGGATAAAAATGCCTCTCCTACCCAAATTAACCATAAGGGGCGATGTGCCTCTCCCGTTTTTTTAGGATTCAACCTTTCCACTTTAATTAGACTTAATTTCTGCTGAGAAGCTGTTTTAAAATGTAACTGTTGCCATTGACTCACTCGGATTAATCCGAGTTTCGGGTCATTGATTTCCACTGTTGCGTCGGTTGGCCACCATGTGGATTCGTCATTGATTTTAAATTGTCTGCCATGTTTTTTCGGTCTTCCCTTACCCCCATAAGCTTCTGGTTCGCCATATAGACAACAATTAGAGCGGATTCTCATCAGTTTACTTGCTTGGATATCTGCTGTTTGATTTACCCATGAACTATTGCCGTATTCACAATCTAATACTACCAAAACTTTTTGTTGAATTGTTTTGCAGACTTCTTGGAGTTGCCATTTGGCTTTAGATATCGGTGTTTCAAAGGATGTGATTCTTTCATGTCTTAAGGGTAATGCCCAACTTCTTTCCCCTTCGGGTAGCCAGACAATGGTGCTATAGCCTTGTCCTAATACTGTTCCATTTTTTGATGCCGCGCTATGTTGATAGCCTCTATCTTTCATCGTTTTAGCATCCTTCAATTCCCATGCTGTATGATCTATTGCTAACAAAACATACTCCAGTTCTGGTATTTCCTGAACATACCTTTTCATTAACTGGTTTCGGTTGGGACGACAATCTTCAAGAGCTTCGTATGTACTATGCCATTTCCTTCTGAAGAAAGGGGACAGTGACAAGTCTCCCAAGCAATAGGCATTTCTGGTGGTCATGATGCTATCCATTAAGTCAAAGGTGGCATCTTTGGCATTACCTAACAGTTGGTAGGTATCTTGGCGAAATCTGGTATATCTGTTATATTTGGTCATAGAGAGAGGATAAATTCTTTAACATCTTTTATTTTCTCTCTATTTTGCTTGATTCTTCCTCTTTTTTCTTTTTAGGTTTCTCATTTAGTCTAAACTACAGTCAACTCCGGCTAGGTGTTTCAATTGATCCCACTCTTCTTGCCATTTTTCCGCTAGGCGATCGCACAAAGTTAATGTCTCATCGATCCATTTTTCTGGAATGAGCCAATCGGCGATCTTCCCGATTGTACCGAACAATCTAGCAATTATAGTCATTTCAAATAATTGTGAGACAAGTGAAAAATAAGGTAAAATAAGGAGAAACGAGCAACCCATACAGAAAAATGTCCTATAGTCTAGACTTGAGAAAAAAGGTAATCGATTATGTAGAGAATGGAGGAAGCATAACTAAAGCTGCCGCTCTATTTAAGATAGGGAGAGCAACAATATATAGATGGCTGAGTAGGGAAGAAGGGTCAGCAACAAAGGTAAAACACCGTCAGAGAAAGCTGGACTGGAAAGCACTAGAAAGAGATGTCCAAGAAAATCCCGAAGCAAGATTAAGAGATAGAGCCGAGAAGTTTGGAGTGAGACCAAGTGCCATTTGCTATGCCTTAAAAAAATGGAAATCACCAGAAAAAAGAAAGAACTTCGTTATAGAGAAAGAAACCGAGAAGAAAGAATAAAATATTATAAAACCCTGAGAGAATTGATTAAAATATATGGTGGTAAAAGCCTTGTATTTATTGATGAGGCTGGGTTTGAAGAATTTCAAGACTGTCTTTATGCCTGGTCAAAAAAAGGGAAGAAAGTCTTTGGAGATAGACAAGGAAAACGAGGAAAAAGAGAGAACCTTGTCGCTGGGAGAAGAAAGGGGAAAAAAGACTTGATTGCACCAATGATATTTACGAGAAGCCTAACTGCGGAAGGCTTTGAAGGCTGGTTATCTTTATATTTATTGCCCTCTTTAACCATGACATCAATATTAATTATGGATAAGGCACCAATTCATCGGAAGACAGTGATTAGACAACTGGTAGAGGAAGCAGGTCATCAGGTAGTGTTTTTGCCAACATACTCTCCTGACTTAAATGATATCGAGCATGATTTTAGTGCATTAAAGAGAGCGAGAATGTATGCTCCTGTGGGTACATCCCTTGATGAAATTATTCGTACTTATTGTGTCGCCTAGCGTCTCGTTCTTATTTGAAATAACTATAAAGTTGTTAAAAAATTAGGAATTTCTAACCACCAACGCTTAATTTTATGGGCTTGAGCAAGTTCGTAGAGGTTTAAACCATTCGACTGATACCCCGGCAATTTAATCGCTAGGGGCTGAGTTGGTTGGTAAGCTAAAGCTTGCTCGAGGGTTGTTGCTAATTGTTGCTGTAACTGAGCTTGTGAGAAAGCAGCTCTTTGATATTGAATAATCAAAGCCTGATTGACGGGAAATACCTGAGCCTCAATTACCGGTTCTATTGCCTCCAATAGGCCCTGCACTTTCAGTCCATAATGCTCATCTTGGCCCAGTGGAGGAACACGCAAGCGAATGCGCCCTGGAACCGCATGAATCACTTGATATTCTACTTCTAACATCTGACTCAACTTCCCCTTACTATTGACTTTTTAAACTTGTGCCATTGCTAGTTTAATGGCTCTTCGGTTTGTGTTATGCAATGGACGGGGATTATAAGGGATGTAACCCTTATTTAGTAGGAATAGAGGTCAAAACAACTAATGAAAGCTATACCTCTAAATGTAGTTTCTTGGACTTAGAGTCTATTCAAAAGCAAAAAAGCTATTTAGGCAAGAGAATTAAAAGAGGACTATTCAGAAGCTCGTCGGGTTATTTCTAGGGAGCAGATATTAATGGTTCCTTAAATATTGGAAGAAAGGTAGTCGGAGAGGCCGCCTTTAGCGGGAATCCGATAGAGAGGTTCGTAGTTAACCCAGTACGGGTCAAAGCGTACAAAGCTAATTCTAGATGCAATATTTGCGTACAGAATTAGTAACTATAG
>NZ_JASJFF010000454.1:0-1899 GCF_030065435.1 Microcystis sp. M53603_WE2 | reverse complement strand
TGATTCATGAATCAACCCTACCCTTAGTCCCCCCTTGATAAGGGTGGTGTCTGATAATTTTTAACGCCTACCTACTTAGGAGATGGCTTTTATTTATTCTCCCCCCGCAACGCGCACGAAGTGGTCTCCCCATCTCCCCACTTCCCCACACCCCACACCCCACACCCCACACCCTGCCTCAATGTATTCTAAGATACAGTCTTGCGGGCGAGTGAGTGGAACGAACCACAGAGACACAAAGATCGATCACTACTATATAAGTTAAACTTATCACACAAAGAATAAGAGAGCCGATTATTTTTTGGGAATTTAGGATAACCTTTTTTACCTTTTATCATACCAAATCCGTTTTTAATAGTGTGATTAACTGCCAAGTTATGGATTGTTTCTCCCTGCTCCCCACCCCCTGCTCCCTGGTCTCCTGTACTTTTTAAACAGGATTTAGTATCACTATAAGTGGGAGAGAGTCACAAATATTGAGATGCACCCAAAAAATGAGTCTAAAACTTTACTTTTTGCGTCATGGCGAAACCACAGCCAGTCAAGCGGGTAGTTTTTGCGGTCGATTAGACTTGCAACTAACCCCGGCCGGCGATGAAATGGCCAAGGATTTCGCTCTTGTCTATCGAGATGTGCCTTGGACAGGGATCTATTCTAGTCCCCTCAAGCGCACCATGGCCACGGCCACCCCTTTAAGCGATCTCTTAGGTATTCCCATCCACAAACGGGAAGGATTAAAAGAGATTGCCTACGGCCAATGGGAGGGAAAAACCGCAGCCGAGGTTAATCGGGAGTTTCATGATGATTATGTGCGCTGGTTAGCAGATCCAGGCTGGAATTCTCCCACAGGGGGCGAAAAAGGCATCGATATCGCTCGCCGCAGTTCGGAAGTATTAGAGGAAATCGACCATAATCACGATGATGGCCATATTTTGATCGTTTCCCATAAAGCAACGATCCGAATCATGTTATGTTCTCTTTTAGGCATTGATATCGGCCGTTATCGCGATCGAATTGCCATGCCCGTGGCCTCGGTGACGATCGTCGAATTAGCCGAACACGGTCCCCTCTTTCAAGTCATGGGCGATCGCTCTCACCTCCGCAATGACCTACGCTCGCGAGCGGGAACCTAACCAGTCAACAGTAACCAGGGAAGCCCCGAATTTGGTCTCCTGAAAAACTATGTGCTTGATGTTATATTTTCTACGACACGGACAAACGGCCTATAGCAAAACGGGAGGATACTGTGGTACTCCAGAAAATGACCCCGGTTTGACTGCCGAAGGCATCGAAATGGCCGAGGAATTCGCCGATGTCTATCGTTCTTTACCTTGGCGCGCGGCCTACGTCAGTCCCCTCCAAAGAGCTATTCAAACCGCTAAACCCCTCTGTGAAGCGGTAGGACTGAAATTAGAAATCCGCCAGGGATTACAAGAGATCGGTTATGGTCTTTGGGAAGGTATGCACCCCAACGATATCGATCGCCAATATCATGATCTCTATGTACGCTGGTTGACGGATCCGGCTTGGAATGCTCCCCCCAACGGAGAAAGGGGGATCGATATCGCCCGTCGTTCGGCGGCCGTTTTGGAGGAAATTGAACACACCCACAGTGATGGCAATATCCTGATTGTTTCCCACAAGGCCACCATCCGGATCATGCTCTGTAGTCTGATGGGCATCGATGTGGGCCGTTATCGCGATCGATTTGAAATGCCCGTGGCCGCTGTCAGTATCGTCGAATTAGGCAGTCGTGGCCCGCTTTTCCATGGCATCAGTTTACGTTCTCACCTCAGTGAATACCTGCGTTCTCTCCCCTGCACCTAATCAGTTATCAGTGATCAGTTATCAGTTATCAGTGATCAGTTATCAGTGATTCAGTTATCAGTGATCAGATGT
>NZ_JASJFF010000459.1:0-1600 GCF_030065435.1 Microcystis sp. M53603_WE2 | reverse complement strand
GAAACTTTCCAAGGCGACAATACCAAAAGGTTCGTAAAGACTGGGAAAAACGGCACAATCGGCCACGGTTTGGAAGCGATCGAGGTTTTCATCGGACATAAAGCCCGTAAAATAACAATGATGCCAGATACCGAGATGCCAGGCCTGTTGTTTGAGTTTGTCGGTATTGCCGCCACCGATAATGACAAATTTAGTTTTAGCCCCGGTGTGGTCGAGGACTTTTGGGGCGGCGTTGAGTAACACGGAAACCCCCTTTTCAAAGGTCATGCGCCCGACGTAATAGACGATTTTTTCTTGATCGCCCGCATATTGACGACGAAAAGCTCGATAATCAAAGTTAGGATCTCTTTGTTTTTTCTCGGCCCGAATGCCGTTATAAACCACATCGATTTTATCCCAGGGTGCACCCAAAGCCCGATGGACTTCATGACGCATATAGCCAGTACAGACGATGACGCGCCAAGCATTATAGACGAGGGTTCCCTCTTTGCTGCCGATATAGCGTTGGGTGTCGGTGTGCAGTCCGTTATAACGTCCGTATTCCGTGGCGTGAATAGTGGCAATCAGGGGGATTTTAAAGAGATGTTTCATGGCAATGGCCGCATCCCCTACTAACCAATCGTGGGCATGAACAAGGTCAAATTTTCCGTATTCGGCGATTAGTTTGCCGCCCTGTTGCCCCATGCTGTTATTCATGTTGACCACCCAATGGAAAAAGTCATTGCCGGGGGGTACGGGGACACGGTGGATGTGAATGCCTTCCACCAGTTCGTAACTGGGGGCCTGACCGAATTCGATCGTGATTAAATGGACTTCATGACCGAGTTTGACGATTTCGGGATAGAGTTCAGCGACATGACGGGCGATACCGCCCACTAATCGCGGTGGAAATTCCCACGCCAACACTAAAATCCTCATTTTTCCCTAACCTCGACCTGATTTAAGCTTGTAGGTAATCATTGCATCCCCATGGTATCTATTTTGGCTCTGGTTTCTTCCTCTAATTGCCACTTTCCCCGCACCAGTCTTGAGAGGATTTCTTGTCGCCACTTGCTTAATTGTTCCTGAAAAGCGGCCGTTTGTAGATCGTTGCGCCAGAAAATTAGGGCCGATTCGCCAGTTTGCGGATAATAATTTTTACGCTCTCCAGCGACGCGGAAGCCAAAATGCTCGTAGATTGCGATCGCTGACTGGTTCGATACCCTCACCTCTAGCGTAGCCCTTTCCAGTTGTCTTTGTACAGCCTTCTCCAGAAGTTTGTAGAGAAGTAGTTTTCCTAATCCTTGTCTTTGATAGTCTGGGTAAATTGCTAGGAGAGTAATATGCGCTTCTTCGAGAATTGCCCAAAAACAAGCCAATCCGATTAGGGTTTCGTCATCCCGGTCTAGGGTAAGAATTAATAATTCACTGTTGGGGCTGTCTAATTCCCGTTGATATCCCGATAACGTCCAGATACCGCCGAGACTGGTGCGATCGAGTGCCACCATGGCGGCAAGATGCTCTGATTTTGGGGTTTTAAGCTGGATTTTTGCCATTGATCGGGGAAGGGAGCAGGGTGTGGGGTGTGGGGTGTGGGGTGTGGGGTGTGGGGTGTGGGGTG